>DATFUE010000592.1:0-3484 GCA_035261165.1 Myxococcota bacterium | reverse complement strand
TACGGCTTCGAGGAGGTCGATCTGGTGGTCGAGCACTCCGACTTCTGCAGCGGTCACTACTACCAGTGGCTGCTCGAGCAGGGCGTCGACCCCACCGGCCTCCAGGGCCAGAAGAACGCGCTGCCTTTCGAGGCGAAGTCGCGCCAGGTCTGGAAGACACGCGTGCCGACGGAGCTCTACTCGACGAGCTACATCACGCAGCGCACCGTCGAGTTTCTGGAGCGGCGCGCGCAGGCGCCCGAGTCACCCTGGCTCGCGTTCTGCTCCTACCCCGATCCGCACCACCCCTTCACGCCGCCCGGGAAGTATTTCGAGATGTACGACCCGGAGAAGATCCCCCTGCCCGAGACGTTCGGCGACGCGCACGCGGAGTCGGTGCCGCACCTGCGGCGCATGATCGCGCATCGCGGCGCGCAGCGCGGCATGATCACGCCGTTTGCCCCGACCGCCGAGCAGTTCCGCCAGATGGCTGCCGCCGAATACGGGATGCTCGCGATGATCGACGAAGGGGTCGGCGCGGTGCTCGACGCGCTCGAGCGCACCGGTCAGGGCGAGCGCACGTTCGTGATCTTCACCAGCGATCACGGCGACGTGTTCGGCGACCACGGACTGATGCTCAAGGGGGCGATGCACTACGAGGGCTGCATCCGCGTGCCGCTCGCGATCGCGGGCCCCGGCATCGATCCCGGAGTGTCTCGCTCGCTCGCGAGCTCGCTCGACCTGGCGCAGACCGTGCTCGAGCTCGGCGGCGTTCCGGCTCACCACGGCATGCAGGGTGTGAGTCTCGTGCCGCTGCTCGCCAACCCTGGTGCGAGGGTGCGCGATCACGTGCTCGTCGAAGAGGAGCAGATGGCCGACATGCTCGGCGTGGGCCGCGCGCTGCGCATGCGCACGCTCGTGACCGAGGACTCGCGACTCACCCTCTACGACGGCAGCGAGGAAGGTGAGCTCTTCGACCTCGAGCGCGACCCCCGAGAGCTCGAGAACCTCTGGTCCCGCCTCGACGCCCGCGCGCGCCGCACCGAAATGCTGGAGCGTCTCGCGCGGCTGCAGATGGAATACTCCGATCCGAGCCCGAAGCAGAGATTCGTCGCCTGACCGGCGCGCGCAGCGAGCCGCAGGCGAGCGTAGACCAATCTGACTCGCCGCCCGCGCCTCGCCGGCGCCTCCTCACCCGGCTCCGGCCCCCGCCGGGCTCCCCGGGTTGAGTGAGTGAATGAGTGACTGATCTTGGTCACTCCGAGTCTTCTCGACCCCGCTGCTGAACAACGCGACGGCCGAGCGAGGGCCGTCCCGAGCGAGGCCCGCAAGCGGCGGAGCGTGGGTAGGGTGCCCACGCGATCATCGGAAGGCCGCGCGCAGCGAGCCGCAGGCGAGCGTAGAGCATCGGAAGGCCGCGCGCAGCGAGCCGCAGGCGAGCGTAGAGCATCGGAAGGCGCGCGCAGTGAGCCGCAGGCGAACGAAGTCAATCAGTACCGGGCGTCGAAGTCGATCTCTACAGGTTCGTCACCTTCCAGCCGAGCCTGACAGGCGAGCACCCAGCCCTTGGCGAGGTCCTTGGCGGTGAGCGCGTCGTGGGTGCGCATCTGCACCTTCCCGCGGCGCAGCTGCGCCATGCACGAGCCGCAATAGCCCTCCTCGCACGAGAACGAAGGCTCGAGGCCCGCGCGGCGCGCGGCGGCGAGGAGGCTCTCGCCGGGCAGTATCGGGATTTCATGGCGCTGCTTGTCGAGCGTGCAGCCGAACTGACTCGCCGCCGAGGGCCCGGTAGCGGGCGGCGGAGTCACTTCTGCCAAGCGGTCCGGATCGGTCGGCGAGACGAAGCGCTCGATGAATACGTGGCCGCCGCCGACGCGGCGCTCTTCGAGCGCTCCCTCGACGATGTCCATGAACGGCGCGGGCCCGCAGATGTAGAAGTCGGCGTGCTCGAGCCCTGCGAACGCGTCCTTCACGTTCGCCGCGTGCATGAAGCCGTGCTCGACGTCGAGCTGGTGCGCAATCGTGAGTCGCTCTGGGAAGCGCGCGCGCCAGGCCTCGAGCTCGTCGCGGAAGATGATCGAGGCCCGGTCGCGGTTCGCGTACACCAACTTCAGCGCGCGCCGCGTGGTGAGCAGCGCGGACTTGACCAGCGACAGGATCGGCGTGATTCCGCTCCCGCCGCCGAACATCACGAGTGGCCGCTCCGTCTCCTCGCGCCGCAACACGAACAGGCCCTCGGGCGGCTTCACGTCCAGCGTCGAGCCGGGGCGCAGCTCGTCGTTGAACCAATTCGAGACGCGCCCTCGCTCGATGCGTTTCACCGTGACTTTCGGCTGCGCGTCGCACTCCGGCGCGCTCGAGAGCGAGTAACACCGGTGCAGCCGCATCTGCTGCCACGGAATCTCGAACGTCAGGAACTGCCCGGGCACGTAGCGGAACAGCGGCGCGAGCTGCGGCGGCACGTCGAACGCGAAAGAGCGCGCGTCCGCGGTCTCGTCCACGACGTCGGCGATGCGGAGCGAGTGGAAGCTGTGCTTGGGGTCGGTGCTCGACATGGGCAGCCGAGGCTACCGCAGTCGGCCGGGCTTGCGGAAGGCCACCCGCGCGACCTGCGATCGGCCTCAGCCGAGCCGCTCCAGCAGCGCTCCGAGTGAGTCCACGGACAGGTCCGCGTGCTCCGCGAAGCGAAACTCGCGCCCGGTGTCGACGTACACGGTCGCGGTTCCGGCCGCGCGCCCGGCGAGCAGGTCGAAGCGGTAGTCGCCCACCATCACCGCCTGGTGGGGCTCGGCCCGCCAGTGCGCCAACAGGCGGAGCACGCCCTGCGGGTCGGGTTTGGGCGCGGCGGCCTCGCGGCCGAGCACGCAGGCCGGCGCGAAAAAGCGCTCGAGCCCGCACGCGCGCAGGGTCTCGAGCGCGTTCGCGCGGCTGTTGCGAGTCACGATCCCGAGTTCCGAGCCGCGCGCCGCGAGTGACTCGAGCAGGCGCTCCGCACCCTCGGCGGCGCGCGCCCCGCGAGCCAGCCCCAGCTCGAGCGCGTCGAGCCGCGCGTACAGCTCGCGGGCCCGAGGCTCCGGCAGAAGCGCCAGCTGCTCGAGGATCGGCTTCCCGGGCTCGAGCCCGAGCTCGGCGCGAATCGCGTCGAAGTCGTGCACGGCGACGGTGAGGGTCCCGTCCATGTCGAAGATCCAGAATCCGCGGCGCGCGAGGTCCACGCGCTCAGACTGCCGCAAGCGCCGCCAGCTCGTCGAACGCCCCCTCGAGGTCGGCGCGCAGCTCGGCGAGATCCGGCAGCGACTCCGCGTCCGCATTCAGGCCGAAGAACAGCGAGCCGTCATAGCTGAACAGCGCCACGATCAGCGCCTGATTCAGGAACAGCGGCCCGATCGGATAGGCCTCGAGCAGCGGCGCGCCCACCAGATACAAGCGGAGCTGCGGCCCGGGCACGTTGGTCACGATCAGGTTCTGCGGCCGGCCGACGTTCTGAAACGCGGTGCCGAGTGAC
>DATFUE010000591.1:0-2543 GCA_035261165.1 Myxococcota bacterium | reverse complement strand
TGCGTGCGCGCGATCGAGGCGAGGTTGCTGAGCAGGATCGGCGAGCCGTTCCCGCCCAGCGACACGGGCGTGTTCTGCAGCGCGCCGATGTTCCCGAGCCTGTGCTGCGGGCTCTGGATCACGACCTGGTAGCTGACTCCGTTCCTGGGATTGAGCCAGAAGTTGGTGCTGGTGGAGCCGTTCCCGGTGAGCGAGATCAAGAGACTCTGCGCGACGTCGCGTTCGGTGAGTCCGCTCTGCGCCGCGAGTGAGCGATCGACCTCGAGCGCCAGGCGCGGCCCGTCGAGGACCTGGTGGACGTGCACGTCGACCGCGCCGGGAATCTCGCGCAGGCGCGCGGCGATCTGCTGCACCGCCGCGAAGTTCGCCTCGCGCTCCGCGTTCGGCCCGCTGATCTGCACGTCGATCGGGGCCGGGAGCCCGAAGTTCAGGATCTGTCCCACCATGTCCGCGGGCTGCGCGAAGAACGTGAGCTCGGGAAACTCCGCCGGCAGCACCGCGCGAAGCTGCTTCAGGTAGCCCGCGGTCGAGGCGTGCGAGGGCCGCAGCGACACCAGGATCTCCCCCTCGGCCGCGCTCAGCGACGCGCTGTCGGTGATGGCCAGGTTGATGCCGCCCGGCACGCCGAGGTTGTCCAGGATGACCGCGATCTCGTCCTTCGGGATCAGCGTGCGGATGCGGTCCTCGACGCGCTGCACGTAGTGCTCCGTCTCCTCGATGCGCGTACCGCTCGGCGCGCGCACGTGCAGCCGTATCTGCCCGGCGTCGACGTACGGAAAGAAATCACGCCCGACGAACGGCGCGAGCAGGAGCGAGCCGGCCGCGAAGCCGGCGAAGCCGAGCAGCACCGGGCGGCGCCGAGCGAGCGCCGCCGTGAGGTTGCGCTCGTACGCGGCGCCGAGGCGGTCGAACGCGACCTGCACTCGCCGGTGCAGGTGCGCGATCCGGCCGCGCCGCACGGCGTGCGGCTGCGCTCGCTCGCGCTCGAGCTCCCCCGGGAGCAGATACAGCACCATCGTCGGGATCAGGGTGCGCGAGAGCAGATACGAGGCGAGCATCGCGGAGACCACCGCGAGCGCGAGCGGCGAGAACAGCGAGCCGACCACGCCGCCCAGCGCGAACACCGGCACGAACACGATGCAGATCGCGAGCGTCGAGACGAACGCGGCGACGGCGATCTGCTGGGCGCCGTCGAGGATCGCCTGACGGATCGGCTTGTGCAGCGCCAGGTTCCGGTGGATGTTCTCGATCTCGACCGTGGCATCGTCGACCAGGATGCCGACGGCCAGCGCCATCCCGCCGAGCGTCATCACGTTGAGTGTCTGGTGGAACAGCTTCAGCACCAGGATCGAGGTCAGGACCGAGAGCGGGATCGAGGTCGCGACGATCACTGTGCTGCGCGGGCTGCCGAGAAACATCAGGATCATCAGCGCGGTGAGTCCCGCCGCGATCGCGCCTTCGCGCACCACGTCGCTGATCGCCGCGCGCACGAAGAGTGACTGGTCGAAGAGCAGATCGGTCTTCAAGGTCGGCGGCATGCCCGCCAGGATCTTCGGCATCAGGTCCTTCACGCCCTGCACGACCGAGAGGGTCGACGCGCCGCCGCTCTTCAGCACGGCGAGCATGACCGCGTGGTGGCCGTCGCGGCGCACCAGGTTGGTCTGCGGCGCGAAGCCGTCGTGGATGTGCGCGACGTCGCGCATCTTGACCAGCGCCCCATTCACCGACTTGATCGGCAGCTCGTCGAGGTCCGCGAGCACCGGCGGGCTGCCGTTCAGCGCCACGTCGTACTCGCGCACGCCCATCTTCGCGGTGCCCGCCGGCAGGATCACGTTCTGATCGCCCAGCGCGCTGGCCACGTCCTGCGGGGACAAGCCGCGCGCATAGATCGCCTCGGCGTCGAGATCCGCAACCACCTGGCGGGACTTGCCGCCGTACGCCGGCGGCACCGACGCACCCTGCACGGTCACGAGCTGCGTGCGGATGAAGTTGCCCGCGAGGTCGTTGATCTCCTGATCCGAGAGCGTGTCACTGCTGAGGCTCATCAGCAGCACGGGCACGCTGGCGGCGTTGTACTGCAGGATCAGCGGCGGGGTGATCCCGGGCGGAAGCGGCCGGAGCAGCGTGTTCGAGATCGCGTTGATCTGGGCCACGCCGGCTTCGACCCGGGCGCCCGGCTGGAAGAACACCTTGATCACGCTCACACCGCGCAGCGTCTGCGACTCGATGTGCTGGATGTCGTTCACGGTCGTCGTCATCGCGCGCTCGACGATCGTGGTGATGCGGTTCTGCATCTCGTCCGGCGCGAGCCCGCCGTAGCCCCAGACCGACGACACCACGGGGATGTCGATGTTCGGGAATATGTCGGTCGGCATGGTCACGATCGACAGCACGCCCAGCACGCCGATCAGCATCGCCATCACGACGAAGGTGTACGGGCGCCGCAGGGCGAGTCGGACGATCCACATGGTCTACTGCTCTGACCTCGGAAGCCGGCGCGGGGTTTACGGATCCGCGCCGGTTCCCGGGTCGGAGCGTACGCT
>DATFUE010000590.1:0-2794 GCA_035261165.1 Myxococcota bacterium | reverse complement strand
GCGCGGTGAGTGCAACGATCGGTCCCGAGTAGCCCTGCGCGCGCAGGCGCCGCGTCGCCTCGTAGCCGTCCATCACCGGCATCTGCATGTCCATCAACACGAGCTCGAACGGCCGGTCGCCGTCGAGCGCCGCGAGCGCCTGGTCGACCGCCTGCGCGCCGTTCTCGACCAGCGACACCTCGACCTTCAGCGGGCGCAGGAGCGCGCGCACCAAGCGCTGGTTGTCGAGGCCGTCCTCGGCGAGCAGCACGCGCGCTCCGGGGAAAATGCTCGGCGCGCGGTCGCTGACTCGTTCGGGCGCTGGCGCATGACTCGTGTCGCCGACCGCGTGGTCGGGCGCGGGCAGCGTCAGGCGGAACTCACTGCCCCGGCCGAGATCGCTCGAGACCTCGAGCGCGCCGAACAGCAGCGTCGCGAGACGGCGCGAGATCGACAGGCCGAGCCCGGCGCCGCCGAAGCGGCGCGTGTGTGAGCTGTCCGCCTGGCCGAAGGGCGCGAAGATCCTCTCGTGGTCCTGCGCCGCGATGCCGATGCCGGTGTCGCGCACGGCGAAACACACGCTGCGCGGCGAGTCGCGCCCGACCCAGAGAGACACACTGCCGTGCTCGGTGAACTTCAACGCGTTCTGCAGCAGATTCGCGAGCACCTGGCGCAGGCGCGCGGGGTCGGTCTCGAGCACCTCGGGGCAGCTAGCATCGACCTCGAAGTTGAACTCGAGGCCCTTCTCGCGCGCCGCCTGGGCGATCGGCGCGGCGGCGTCCTCGACCAGCCGCCGCAGGCGGCAGGGGTGGCTGTGGATCTCGAGCTCGCCCGCCTCGACGCGCGAGATGTCGAGGATCCCGTCGATGAGCTGCAGGAGATCCGCGCCGTTGCGCCGCACGGCGGCGCCCCACTCGGCGCGCTCCTTGGCGCGCGCTCCGCCGACGAGCAGGAGCTCCGTATAGCCGAGCACCGCGGTCATGGGCGTGCGGATCTCGTGACTCATGTTCGCGAGAAACTCGGTCTTGGCGCGGCTGGCGGCCTCGGCGTGGTCGCGGGCGGAGACGAGCTCGCCGTGCTGGCGCTGCACGGTGGCGGCGTGCTCCTCGAGGCGCCTCGCCATCTCGTTCACCGCGTTCGCGAGCTCGCCCACCTCGTCGCCGCGCGCGATCGACACGCGAGCCGCGAAGTCGCCTTCTCCGATGCGCTCGGCGGCGTGCAGCAGCTGGCGCATGGCCTGCACCAGGCCGCGAGACAGCACCAGGCTCGCCGCGAGCGCGCCCACGAGCGCGAGCGTGCCGGCGATCAGCAGGAGCTCGCGCGAGCGCCGCAGGGCGGCTCCTTCGGCGTCGAGCCGTGACTCGACGCGCAGCCAGGCGCTGTCGACCGAGCGGACCGGGAACGCGATCGAGTCGGGCTCGCGCGCGTCGCCGTCCCCCAGCGCGACCGTGGCGCCGCACAGCTCGGACCAGTCCTGCAAGGTGGCGGGCTCGATCCCCTCCAGGGCGACGAGCCGCCCCATCGTCTCCTTGCCGCTGCCGACCGCGACGCTCGCCAGCGCGTACAGCCGCCCGTCTTGCGCGACCAGGCGCGACGTGGTCGCGCCGCGCGCGAGTGGGTCGAGTGACTTGTCGCCGGCTGCCGCGGCGACCCGCCCGCGTGAGTCGATGAACACGATGCGCGCCGCCCCGAGGTTGCGCTGCAGATCGGCGGCGTAGTGGGCCAGGGTCGGCGGGTCCTCGACCTCGAGGTTGGCGCGCAGCTGCGGCGTGCCCGAGATCACCCGGTAGCGTTCCGTCAGCGAGGCGAGGTGCGCGTCGACCAGCCGGTTCGCGGCGATCGCGGAGCGCTCGAGGCGCTCCGTCGCCGCATGCTGCAGATCGCGCGCGAGCGTGCGGTCCTGGAACACGATCGCCAGCGCGATCGCGAAGCTCGCGGTCGCGGCGAGGATCGCGATCAGGCGCGTTCGCAGCGACATGATCGCCTAGTGGCCGCTTCCCGCTGCGACCACGACGTCGGCCGTGACCACGCCGCCGCCCGGGCCGACCTCGATCAGCCGCGTGGCCGGGGGCAGCCGGCGATTCCAGGTGCGCAGCCGGTATTTTCCGGCCGGTACGTCCGGGATCGTGAACTCGCCGTGCGCGCCGGCGACCGCGTGCCAGATCGACGGCGCCACGAAGATCGTCGCGCTCATCGACTCGTGGATCGAGCAGTAGATGCGCACGACCCCCGGATACTGGAACGTCTTCGCGCGCGACTCACCGCGGGGGTACAGCCCGAGGTCGAAGTCGTTCGGCGTCGAGTAGGAGAAGACGTTGTGGAAGATGACGTCGTCGTTCGGCATGACGACGGTCTCGCCCGCCGCGATGACCAGGAACGACGGCGCGAAGGCGGCGTCCTTCTGGTGGATCTCGAGGCGGCGGTTCGGCAGGTCGAAGTGCAGCGGCTCACCGACGGGACTCTCGAGATACACGACGATCGGTCCGGTGTCGGCGAGCGAGACACCTTGCACGCCGAGCCCGATCCGGCCGCGCACTTCGCCGGCGGCGCAGCCCGAGGAGCTGCACAGGAATGCGAGCGCGACCGCGAGCGCGAAGCTCCTAGAAGTGGACACCGATCTCCATCCCGAAGAAGTCCGAGTGGTCGGCCGCTTCCTTGATGTCCGGGTCGGTGACTCCGCGGACCAGAGCGATGTGCTGCCACGCGTACTGGCCCTTCAGCGTGATGTGGTCGCCGATCGGCAGGCCGACGACGAGCGCGTAGGTGTCGAGCTCGTTCATGTTGTAGCCGATCGCCGCGTCGCGGAAGTCCAGCA
>DATFUE010000589.1:0-2008 GCA_035261165.1 Myxococcota bacterium | reverse complement strand
GCGGCGTTCCTGCGCGGCGAGTCTCTGACGGTCTACGCCGGCGCGGAGCGGATCAAGTTCCGGTGAGTCGCTCGCGCGCCAGCTCGTGCGCCAGCTCGCGCAACCCGGTCGGCGCCGCCGCGCAGAGTGACTCGCGCCGATAGTAGGCCCCCGCCTCGCGCCACAGACGCCGCTCGGGATACGGCGCATGGAAGAGGTGCACGACCCGCGCGCGGTGCCAGAGCGAGATCGGCCGCACGCCCGCCAGCAGCAGCCGGTTGCGCAGGTCGGAGTCGTCCTTGCCGCTGTTGCGGTAGGTCTGGTCGAAGCCGTTCACGGCCACGAAGCTCGCGCGATCCAGTGAGAAGTTGAGCCCGAGCAGGCGCGGCCGGCGCGGCCGGCGCAGCGCGATGTAGACGATGCTCTTCGCGTGCGCCCACCAGAGCGCGGCGCTCTCGCGCGGACTCACCAGGCGCTCGAGCGCGCCGGAGAGCACCGCCTCGCGAGTCACTTCGCGCGTTTCTTCCTCGGAAAGGCGCACGTGACCGCCGACAATGAAGGCGTTGTCGCGCGCCGCCTCGAGATGCTCCGCGACGAAGCTGCGCGCCGGCACGCAGTCGCCATCGGAGAACACGAGCTGCTCGCCACGGCTGTTCAGCACCGCGCGGTTCAGCGCGGCGGCCTTCCAGAAGCCCCGATGCGGCTGCCAGACGTGTCGAATCGGAACCGGCGCGCGGCGCGCGTGCGCGGCGACCACGTCGGCTGTCTCGCCACCCGACCCGTCGTCGGCCACCACGATCTCGAAGTCACGGGTGGTCTGATTGGAGTAGCCGAGCAGCGCCAGATCGAGCAGCCGCGGCTGCTCGTAAGTCGCCAGGATGACACTCGCGCGGATCGACACGGGCGGCACTATACGCTCATCGCGAAGCAAACAGCATCCCGTTCGCGGAGTGACCGTCCCAAGCGATCGAAGTGTGGAATCCCTTCGCGTCGAGCAGCTTCGCGAGCGCGTCGTGCGCCAGGGGAGATACGTCGTCGTGGAACTCCAGCGCAATTCTGCGAATTCCCGCGAGCAGCGCGTCGGGCAGGGCCGGCAGGATCAGTCCCTCCGCGCCCTCGCAATCGAGCTTCAGAAAGTCGACCCGCTCCATGCCGTGCTCCGCGAGAAGCTCGGGAAGCGTCGCGACGCGCACGTCCAGCGACTCACCCGCGCCCGCGTCCTTGCCCGCCGCAAAGAGCTGATGAGTCGTGCCGCTGCGGCCGAGAAACAGCGGCAGAGTGCCGGGCGCGTCCGCGACCGCGCATTCGGCCACCTGGGCGCGCGCGGCGGCGTTCGCGAGCAAGTTGCGGCGCAGCGCGGCTGCGTTCCCGGGATGCGGCTCCACCGCGAGCACGCGGCCGCGCGTGCGCTGTGCCGCGTACACGGCGAACGCGCCGATGTTCGCGCCCACGTCGACGACTGCGTCGTCGGGGCCGAGCTCGTGGCCGCTCGGGGTATACACGCGTTTGTGGAACACCGGCGTCACGACGCGCAACACGTTCACGCCGGGCGGCGCTTCGAAGGTCGTGCCGTCGCGCAGCACCGCGCGCGCGGGTTTCCGCTGCGCCGCACGCGCGCGCTCGAGCTCGCGCCAGTTTCTGTAGCGGCGCGCGTAGCGCAGCGCGCGGAGCAGGTTCATGGGGAAGCTCTACGAGGTCGGGAAACTCCGGTCAAGCGCGAACCCGGTTGCCTCGCGTATGATCGCCCTTCTCGGAGCAGGAGGAGTCCAATCGTGAAGCTCTATGACAACGCAACTGCGCCCAACCCGCGCCGCGTCCGCATCTACCTGGCCGAGAAGGGAATCAGCGTTCCCGTCGAGCAAGTCGACATCGGCAAGGGCGTGAATCGCCAGCCCCCATTTCTCGCCAAGAATCCGTTCGGCGGCTTGCCGGTGCTCGAGCTCGACGACGGCACACATATCGCCGAGTCGATCGCGATCTGCCGCTACTTCGAGGAGCAGAACCCCAAGCCGTCACTCTTCGGGAACGG
>DATFUE010000588.1:0-12489 GCA_035261165.1 Myxococcota bacterium | reverse complement strand
CATCGAGAACTGCTTGAACTCTTCGAGCTGCTCCGGTGACTGGCGGTACTCGCCCTCCGAGAGGTCCTTCTCGATCTTGCGGATGATCCACGGCTTCACGTTCTTGATCTTGTCGATGAAGCCGTCCAGCTCGACGACCAGATCGCGCACGATCGGGAAGTTCGAGAGCGGCTCGACGCGGATCGTGCCCGAGTAATTGCGCACGAACGCCGCGCAGGTGAGCACCGGCCGGCCGTTCACGAGCATGCCGCAGCTCCCGCACACGCCCATGCGACACGACCAGCGGTGCGAGAGGGTCGGGTCGACGTCGTCCTTGATCGCGTTCAGCGCGTCCAGGACGACCCAGTCCTCCATGCAATCGATCTCGTAGCTCTCGAACACCGGCTCCGGATCCTGCTCGGGCCGAAAGCGCAGGACCTCGAACTTAATCTTGCGCAGCTCCATGTCAGTACTTCCGCTCCTCGAGCTCCCAGCGTGTCTTCACCACCGGCTTGTACGAGAGCCGCGGCCCGTCGGGCGCGAACTTCACCAGCGAGTGCTTCCAGAACTGCGCGTCGTCGCGCGCGGGGTAGTCCGTGCGCGTGTGCGCGCCGCGCGACTCGCGCCGCTGCAGCGCCGCGAGTGCCACTGCCTCCGCCACGTCGAGCATGTGGCCGAGCTCGAACGCCTGAACCACTTCGGTGTTGAACACCGAGCTCGTGTCCGAGAGACCGACGTCGGCGAAGCGGCCCTTCAGCTGCGTGACCGTGTCGAGCGTGGAGCGCATCGAGTCCTCTTCGCGGAACACGCCGCAGCCCGACTCGGTGGCGTGATTCAGCTCGCGGCGGATTTGGGCGATCCTCTCGCCGCCGTGCTTGCCGCGCAGCTTGGCCAGGCGCGCGGCCTCGGAGCGCCCCTGCTCGAGCGCGCTCGTCTCGGAGCCCGCGGAGGAGCCGGCCGCGAACTCGGCTGCCGCGCGGCCGGAGCGCGCGCCGAAGACGAGACACTCGGTCAGCGAGTTCGAGCCGAGCCGGTTCGCGCCGTTGATCGACACGCAGGCGCACTCGCCGGCCGCGAACAGCCCGGGCAGCTCCGTCGCGCCGTGCGCGTCGGTGTCGACCCCGCCCATCATGTAGTGCACGACCGGGCGCACCGGGATCGGCGCCCAGACCGGATCGACGCCGACGTAGTTCTTCGCCAGCTCGCGCACGAACGGCAGGCGCTTGTCGATCTTCTCCTCGCCCAGGTGCATCAGCTCGAGATGGACGTAGTCGCCGTACGGGCCCTTGAAGCCGCGGCCCGCCTGGAACTCGCGCATCTCGGCGCGAGACACCATGTCGCGCGGCCCGAGCTCCGCCTTGTTGCCGACGCCGTAGTCGTAGGTGATGAGAAAGCGCTCGCCCCGGTTGTTCGTGAGATACCCGCCCTCGCCGCGCGAGGCCTCGGTCATCAGGATGCCCGTACCCGGCAGACCGGTCGGGTGATACTGCACGAACTCCATGTCTTTCAGGCCGACACCGGCGCGGTACGCGAGCGCCATGCCGTCGCCGGTCTTCACCGCGGCATTGGTGGTGAACGGAAAGATCCGGCCGGCGCCGCCGGTGCAAAGAATCACCGCGCGGCCGAGCACCGTGTGCATGGTGCCGGTGCGGATGTCGAACGCGGCGACGCCGACCGCCCGCCCGTTCTCGACCAGGATCTTGGTCGCGAAATACTCGTCGTAGCGGACGATGCGCTCGTACTTCAGCGACGTCTGGAAGAGCGCGTGCAGCATGTGGAAGCCGGTCTTGTCGGTCGCGTACCAGGTGCGCTTCGTGCTCATGCCGCCGAACGCGCGCACCGCGACGCGGCCGTCCTTGTCGCGGCTCCACGGACAGCCCCAGTGCTCGAGCTGGTAGAGCTCCTTGGGAGCGGCGTCGACGAAGATCTCGACCGCGTCCTGGTCCGCGAGGAAGTCGCTGCCCTTCAGCGTGTCGTAGGCGTGCAGGTCGAGGTTGTCGTCGTCGCGCGCGACCCCGGCCGCGCCGCCCTCCGCAGACACGGTGTGACTCCGCATCGGATACAGCTTCGAAACGCAGGCGACGCTGAGCCTCGGATTCGCTTCGACCGCCGCGATCGCCGCGCGCAGACCCGCGCCGCCGCCGCCGACCAGGATGATGTCGTGCCGAATGGCGTCCACGCGTCCTCCCCGTTCGGCGCGGCACTCTACCGGATTTCGCGTACAGCTGCGCGCATGGGCACCCTACCCATGCGCGGGCGCGCGCGCCGTCCCTTCTGACACAATCTCCGACGGAGGTGCGCATGGCGAGACTGGAGTTTTTCTTCGATTGCTCGAGCCCGTGGACTTACCTGGCGTTCCACAAGATCGAGGCGCTGTGCAAGGAGACCGGCGCCGAGCTCACCTGGCGCCCGATCTTGGTGGGCGGCGTGTTCAACGCGGTGAACCCGAGCGTCTACGAGCAGCGCGCCAAACCGGTGCCCGCGAAGGCGCGCTACTACGCGAAGGACCTGCGCGACTGGACCCGCTTCTACGGGCTGCGCATCGGGCAGCCGCCGGTGTTCCCGGTGAACAGCGTGAAGGCGATGCGCGGCGCGCTGTTCGCGCTCGAGCGCGGCGTCCTGCCGGCCTACGCGCGCGCGGTCTTCGAGGCGTACTGGGGTGACCTCCAGGACGTGTCGCAGGACGAGGTGCTGGCGAAGATCGCCGAGCGAGTCGGCCTGCCGCCCGCGGAGTACTTCGCGGCCATCTCACTTCCGGAGTACAAGGAGCGTCTGCGCGCCAACACCGACGAGCTGATCGCCCGCGGTGGCTTCGGCTCGCCGACCCTGTTCGTCGACGGCGAGGACATGTACTTCGGGAATGACCGGCTGGAGTTGGTGCGCGCGGCGCTGCTGCGCTGACTCGTCGCGAATGGACCCGCCCGTCCTACACACGCGAGTGTAAAGCGCCACGTCCGCGGCGACGAAGAGGGGTGCGGAGTCCCCCCAATGCGATTCCGATTCGCACCGCTCTGCGCTGCGCTGTTGCTCTGCTCCGCCTGTGCCTCGGGACCGGTGCGCCTCGAGCGCTATCGCGCCGCGTACAGCACGCACTTCGCGGGCATCCCGGATCAGGCGGAGGCGTGCGCCGTCGTGCGCAATCGCAGCGCGCGCCCGCTCGAGTGGCTCGAGCTGAGCCTACGCGTCAGCAGCCACTTCGGCGGCGACGCTGCGCTCCGCTCGAAGTGGGTCTACCGCGGCCGGATCGAGCCGGGCCAGACGGTCGCACTGCGCTTCGTGCACGCGCCGGTCGCCGATGAGATCGAGGTCTCGTTCGCGCGCGCGGGCGCGGCCGGCGCTGGACCGCAGAACGGCCGGCCGCTGGCGCTCGCGCTGGAGTGCAGCGACGCGGCGCTGCGCGCCGTGCTCGACGCCGAGCTGCGCGATCGCACCGCGGCGGCCATCGAGCTGCGCTCGGCCGCCCAAGTGACTCCCGACGCGGACGACGCGCTCGTCGCCGCGCCCTAGTCGGGAGCCAGCGCCTCGAACAGCGCCTCGCCCACGAGCGCCTCGTCCGCGCGCAGCTCGATGCGCTTCGTGCCGCCGACGCCGATCGGTGTCATGGCGCGGCCCGCCGCGCGCGCGGCCAGCCGGAGGGTCCGCGCCGGCGCGCGCGCCAGCTCCGCCTCGAGCTCCGCGCGCAGCGCCGGGGCCAGCGCCGACGGAAGGCCGGCCTGTACCAGCGCGCGCAGGCGCTCGGGATCGCTCGACCCCTCGCTCGTGCGCGCGTCGAGCGCGACGAGGCGCCGCGCGCGCTCGGGCACACGCGCCGCGAGCGCCGCGGCGGGCAAGACGCTCCAGCCCTGGGCCAGCAGGTCGAAACGCGCGATGCGCAGGGCGTCGACGAGCGCCTCGAGCTGGGCGGCGACGCGCGACGCGCGCAGGCTCGAGACCCCCGCACGCGAGCCGCCGAAGCCGGGCAGATCGACGCCGATCACCCGCCGGCCGTGCGCCGCCGCGCGCTCGGCGATCGGCGCGAAGACGCGCGCCGAGAGACCCACGTCGGGCAGCATCAGGATCGGCAGCGGGTCGTCGGGGCGCCCGTGGTCGCGAAGGTGGAAGCGCGTCCCGCCCAGCTTCAGATCGCGCGCCCCGGCGTCTCCGGCCGGCGCCGACTCACTCTCGCTGCCCTCGAAGCGCGCGCGCAGCTTCGCGAGCGCGCGCCGCTCGAACACGGCGCGCAGCGCGCGCGGCAGCGGCAGCGCCAGCGCGGAGCCGAGATCGACCAGCGCGGGCGCGGAGCTGGGAGTCACGAGCACGTTCGTCGGGCTGCGCAGGTCGAGATACGCGACGCCGCGCAGCCGGAGCCCTTCGAGGATCCCTTCGAGCGCGATGAAGAATGCGCTGGGCAGCGCGCGCCCGTGCGTGCGCCGCCGCAGCGGCCGGCCGGCGACGAATTCGAGCGCGAGCGCGAGTCGATCGATGCGCTGGCACGGGCGCGGCAGGCCGGGCAGACCCTCGACGCGCTCCAGCATCGCGAGTTCGTGGCGCGCCAGCAGCGGCCCGAGGAATGCGCGCACCAGCGGCCCGCGGCGACTCCAGTCCTTCACGACGACCGGCGCGCCGACCTCGCGCCGGACGAGCAGCACGTCCGGATTCGCCAGCCCGCCGACGTTCAGCACGGCGACCCGCGGACCTGAGAGATCGGCGCGCGCTAGAGGAGGCCCCAGCGCGCCACCATGCACAGCACGCCGACGACGACCGCCGCGGCCGTGCCGGTCTCGTTGTTGTCGGCGAAGCGCCCGGGTCGCCAGGTCGTTTCCCGGGCGCGCTCGGCGGCGAGCGGCGCGTACGCGTGCAGCCGCGGAATCAGTCGCGGCACGGCCGCCGCGTAGCGGCGATACGCATCGCCGTAGAGGCTCTCCAGCCGCGCGCTCTCGATCCGGTCCTTGTACGGCATGTAGTAGCCGAAGTAGACCAGAGCGAAGACGCCGGCGAGCGCGAGCGCAACCGAGCTCCAGGCCATGATCAGGAAGCCCGCGCCGATCAGAAGCGTTCCGAGATACAGCGGGTGACGCAGAAATGCGTAGGGCCCGGTGATCGTGAGCGAGTCGTTCTTGTGCAGGTGGCCCGTCGCCCACACGCGCAGCGCTTCACCGAGCGCGATCGGCAGCGCCCCCGCGGCGATCGACACCGGTGTCGGGCGCGACAGCCAGAGCGCGACGCCGGCGAGCGCGTAGACCCCGAGCAACCGGGGCCGCAGGCGCTTCTTCACGAAGCTCATGCGGCGAAGTGATAGCGGCGGGCGCTCAGTTCGACCAGCGCGTGCGGCAGAGCGACCCCAGGTGACCCGCGAGCGAGCGCGCGAACCCGGGATCGGGCTTGATCGGCAGATTGTTCGCGCGCAGGAACAGCGCGAAGTCGACCGCGTCGAGCGCCTCGATCTCGTGCTCGACGCCGTCCCAGAAGGTCGCGCCGTGCAGAGCGTCCCAGGCGCCTGGCGCACGCTGCGCTCGCTGTAGCTGTTTCACTCGCTCGCTCATCCCCAACGCCCCTACGACTGTAAGGTGGAACTGCGCGTGCGTTGGTGTCGCGGCTCGAAGCCGCGGATCAGAGCGAGAGGCGCTGGCCCGGCAGCTGTGCCGCGAGCGTGCGGCGCGCGCGGTACAGACTGGACTTCACCGCATCTTCTGAGCGACCGGTCAGCTGAGCGATCTTGCGGATGTTCAGCCGCTTGCCGTGGCGCAGCTCGAGGATCTTGCGCTGCTCGCCGGGGAGTCGCTCGATCGCCTCGCGCACGCGGCCCAGCGCCTGGCGCGCCTGAGCCAGCGGCTCGGGGCCGAGATCGAGCGGCGCCGCTTCGGGCGGAACGTCGTCGATCGAGACCAGCCGCACCCCGCCGCGCCGGCGGAGGCGGTTGTTCAGGATGTTGCGGGTGATGCCATAGATCCATACGACGAGATCCGACTTGCCCTCGAAGCGGTCGATGCAGCTGTAGACCGCCTCGAACACCTCCTGGGTGACATCCTCGGCTTCCGCTGCGTCGCCGAGGCGCCGCACCGCGAAGTTGTGGATGCGCCGGAAGTGGAGCTCGTAGAGCTCGCGGAATGCCGCGGGGTCACCGCCTTGTATCGCGTCGACGATGCTCCGATCGGATTCCTTCACGCAGCTCGATTGAGCAAGCGACATGCCAAGCGCGACTCTGGACGAAACCCATGCCAGTTCGCGGAGATCGCTCGGGTTTCCGAGCCGTCTTTCGGGTCCGGGGCGAAGGCTCGAGCAAGCGGCAGGTGAAGCGCACTACCCATTCGAGGGAAAAGAACTTCACACTGCGCCACGAAATCGGACGGAGTTCAGAGCTTCTCGGGCACGATCTGCCAGACGCCGTCGGTCTGCTTCCAGGTGTCGTGGCGCATGAAGCCGATGCTCCAGAAGCGGATCTCGCGCTGGTGGACGCTCGTGAAGGCGACGTCGACGCCCGCTTGTCCCGGGCCGTCGAAATTGAATTCGAGAATGCGCACTTTGCGCGCAGTGGTGTCGCGGAAGTGGAGCTCTCGCGCTTCGGTCGCGAGCGCCGAGAAGTAGTCCGAGAACGCGCCCTGGCTCGCGAAGCACTCGCGCAGGCGCTTGTTCTCGTAGGTCACGAGCGCGTCGAGCGGTACCTCCTCGAGCGCGCCGTAGAAGGCCGCGATACGCGTGGAGAAGGCCTCGACCTCTTCGTTCGAGGGCTGCGCCGAGGTCGCGGCGACCGGCGCGGGGCCGCCCCCGAAACACGCGGCGCAGAGAATCAGAGCGAGGAGCGCGCGACCTGCGCCGAGCCTCATCCGCCGCGTCTCGCGACCGCCGCCTGCGCAGCCGCGAGCCTCGCGATCGGCACCCGATACGGCGAGCAGCTCACGTAGTCCATCGCCACTTCGTGACAGAACGCGATCGAGCGCGGCTCGCCGCCGTGCTCGCCGCAGATCCCGACCTTCAGATCGCGACGCGTCTTGCGGCCGTTTTGAATGCCCATGCGGATCAATGCGCCGACGCCGCCCGTGTCGATGGTGACGAAGGGATCGTCGTCCATCAGCTGGCGCTGAAGGTAGGCCGGCAGGAAGCGACCGGAGTCGTCGCGCGAGAGGGCGAGGGTCATCTGCGTCAGGTCGTTCGTGCCGAACGAGAAGAACTCCGCGACCTCCGCGAGTCGGTCGGCGACGATCGCCGCGCGCGGGACTTCGATCATCGTGCCCACGTGGTAACGGACGGTTTTGCCGCGCTCTTTCATCACCGCCTTGGCGATGCGGTCGACCAGCTCGCGCAAGAGGATCAGCTCGCGCGCGCCCATGACCAGCGGCAGCATGATCTCCGGGTGTGTGCGCAGGCCCTGGTCGGCGCAGACGCACGCGGCCTCGACGATTGCGCGCACCTGCATTTCGTAGATCTCAGGGTAGGTGATCGCGAGGCGGGAGCCGCGATGGCCGAGCATCGGGTTGAACTCGCGCAGGCCCTCGACCTTGCGCCGCAGCTCGAGCTCGGGAACGCCGAGGTCGCGGGCGAGGTTCGACATCTCCTCGCCGGTGTGCGGCAGGAACTCGTGCAGCGGCGGGTCGAGCAGCCGGATCGTCACCGGCCGCGTGCCCATCGCGCGGAAGATCCCGGCGAAGTCCTCGCGCTGCATCGGCAGGATCTGTGCGAGCGCGCCGGCGCGCTCCTCTGCGCTCTCGGACAGGATCATGCGGCGCACCGCGAGGATGCGTTCGGCCTGGAAGAACATGTGCTCGGTGCGGCACAGGCCGATGCCCTCGGCCCCGAAGCGCACAGCGACCTCGGCGTCGGCCGGCGTGTCGGCGTTCGCTCGCACGCGCAGCCGGCGCACCCCGTCGGCCCACTTCATCAGCGTCTGGAAGTCCTGCGAGAGCTCCGGCTCGACGGTGCGAACGCGGCCCTTGAACACGTGGCCGGTCGAGCCGTCGAGCGTGATCACGTCGCGCTCGGTGATCTCTACACCGCCGAGTGTCGCGCGGCGGCGCTCGAAGTCGATCACCAGCGCGCTGCAGCCGGCGACGCAGCACTTGCCCATGCCGCGCGCGACCACCGCCGCGTGCGAGGTCATGCCGCCCAACGCCGTCAGGATGCCCTGCGCGGCGTGCATGCCGTGGATGTCTTCGGGCGAGGTCTCGCGCCGCACGAGCACGACCTCTTCGCCGGCCTCGGCCGCGGCTTCGGCGTCCTCTGCGGTGAAGACCACGCGCCCGACGGCGGCGCCCGGCGACGCGGGCAGACCCTGCGCGATCGGCGGCGGCGCCGCGGCCTGGTCCAGGGTCGGGTGCAGGAGCTGATCGAGTGACTCGGGAACCACGCGCCCGAGCGCGGTGCGCCGGTCGATGAGTCCCTCGCGCGCCATGTCGACGGCGATCTTCACGGCCGCGCGCGCGGTGCGCTTGCCGTTGCGCGTCTGCAGCATCCACAGCCGCCCGCGCTGGATCGTGAACTCGAGGTCCTGCATGTCCGCGTAATGTCTCTCGAGCAGCTTCGCGGTGCGGACCAGCTCCTTGAAGCAGCGCGGCATCAGCTCCTCTAGTGACTGCGGGTCGCCCTTGGCGCGGTCGCGCTTCGAGATCGCCTGCGGCGTGCGAATTCCGGCGACCACGTCCTCGCCCTGTGCGCGCGGCAGGAACTCGCCGAAGAAGCGGCGCTCGCCCGTCGACGGATCGCGCGTGAACGCGACGCCCGTCGCCGAGTCGTCGCCGAGGTTGCCGTACACCATCGCCTGGATGTTGACGGCCGTGCCCCACTCCGCGGGAATGTTGTTGAGCTTGCGGTAGGTCTCCGCGCGCGGCGTGTTCCAGGAGAGAAACACCGCCGCGATCGCGCCCTGGAGCTGCTCGAACGGATCGTTCGGGAAGCCCTCGCCGGTGGTCTCCTCGACGACGCGCTTGTAGCGGGCGACGAGCTGCGCGAGATCGTCGGCATGGAGCTCCGTGTCGAGAGCCACGCGCCGGGCGTGTTTCAGCGCGTCGAGGTGTGTCTCGAACAGCTCGTGCTTCACGCCGAGCACGACGTCGCCGTACATGTGCACGAAGCGGCGGTAGGTGTCGTACGCGAAGCGGCGATCGCCGCTCTCCTCGATCAGGCCCTGAATCGTCTCGTCGTTGAGGCCGAGGTTCAGGACCGTGTCCATCATGCCCGGCATCGACGCGCGCGCGCCGGAGCGGACCGAGACCAGGAGCGGGCGCTCGCGCGAGCCGAAGACGCCGCCCATCGCGCGCTCGACCTTGCCGAGCTGCGCGCGCACCTCCGTGTCGAGACCCGGCGGGAGCTTGCGACCGAGCGCGTAGAACTCGGCGCAGACCTCGGTCGAGATCGTGAATCCGGCGGGCACGGGGACCCCGAGCCGGGTCATCTCGGCCAGGTTCGCACCCTTCCCGCCCAACAGGTTCTTCTGACTCGCGTTGCCGTCGGCGCGGCCCGCGCCAAAAGAGAAGGCGCGACGCTTGAGTCGCGCCGGGCTCGTGCGCGCGCGCTTCGCGGGCGTCCTGGCTGCTCGCTTGGCCAAGCTCGTGGCCTCCTAAGTGATCTTCGAGAGGCGCGATTTCACAGCGGTGGAGGTTCGAGGCGCGCCGGGGCTGGGTGGGGGTCGGACGGGGGCGCAGTATCCCCGCGGCCCGATGCTGCGTCAACCGAATCGGCGCCTGGCTGGCTGTCGGCAAACACTTGGCGGACGAACGCCTCCGAGCGCAGCTCGAAGCCGATGTGGAAGCGGAAGAAGCGCTCGACCAGGCGGCCCGCCAGATCGACCTCGCGCTCGCTGAAACCGAGCTCGCCGCGCGAGCGCAGCGGCTGGCGCAGCCCGGCCTCGAGCGCGCGCAGCAGCAGCGCGGGAATGCGCGCCTCCTCCGGGCCCGCGCAGCTGCGACACACCGCGCCGCCGTGCGCCGGGATGAAGCCGACCCAGCCCCCGTCGCTCGGCAGATCCGCGCCACACAGCGCGCAGCGCACGAGCTGGGGCCGATAGCCGATCCGCGCCAAGGTCTTCGCGAGCACGAGCAGCGCGAGCAGCGGGTCGGGAATCTCGCCGTCGAGGACGTCGAGCACGCCACAGGCGAACTGGAACAGCTCCGGCTGCGGCTGGCGGTCCGGAGTCGCGCGATTCAGCAGCTCGAGAAACTGACACGCGATCGCGTAGCGCCCGAGGTTCGCGGGGATGCCCTCGAACGCGCGCACCAGCTTCGCGCCTTCCAGGCGCGCGAGCTGCGCCCGCGGCGGGTCGACCAGACGCAAGTCGACGAGAGAGAGGATCTCGAGGGTGCCCGGGAAACGCCGTTTGGAACGGCGCGCGCCCTTGGCGATCGCGGCGACGCGCCCGAGCGCCTCCGTGTACAGGTGCACCACGCGATCCGACTCGCCTTGGTCGAACGTGCGCAGCACGAGCGCGCGCGTCCGATGCTCGATCGGCATGCCACTAGCCTACTCGTGGTGGAGCAGCTGGTCGACGTAGTCCGGCTTGTAGATTTTCGCGGGCGCTGCGGCGTTGGACGCGGGGCTCGAGAGCCAAAGCCCGAGCAGCCAGAGACCGAGCGCGAGAATCGCAGCCATGCCGGCGGTGCGCCCGAAGCCGAACAAGAGCGGTCGCAGGCGCGTGAGGCGCTGGCGGCTGCGCGCGCGCGGCTGGCGGGCGTGACCGAGCAGCGCGGCGGCTTCGTCGGGATCCGCGCCGATCGCGTGGGCGAGCGCCCGCGCCGTGGCGCGGCCGATCGCGTCGGTATCGAGGCCCGTCCCGGTCTCTTCGATCTCGCGCACGCGCTCCGGCGTGAGCTTGGTGCGCGCGGCGACGTAGAAGAGCGAGATACCGCGCAGCTCGCGCTGGCGCCGGTACCACGGGCCGAAGGCGCGGCCCGCGGCGGCTGCGGCGCTCGCTACTGCAGCACCTTCAGGTAGTCGCTCGACTTCCGCGCCCACTCGCTCTCGCCCCCGCGTTCCACCGCGACGCGCAGTGAAGCCACCGCGCGGTCACGCTGATTCAACCTCACGTAGGCCTGCGCCATGCGGAATCGCGCCTCCGCCTCGGCGGATCCAAACACCAGCGCCGGTCGCTCCCCCACGATGCTCACGCACTCCCCGAAATGCTGGATCGCATCGACCAGGTCACCCCTGTCGTAGAGCACGATGCCGAGATCGAGATGCGCCGTGTAATTCGCCCGGTCGGTCTTGAGCGCGCGCTCGAAGTCGGACTTCGCCTGATCGAGGTCGCCGGATTTGTAGTGAGCCCAGCCGAGGTTTACAAGAGCGCGCGCGGGGCGCACGAAGGTCGGATCGTCGACCAGGCGCTGAAACTCCGCCGCCGCGTCCGCCCAGCGCTCCTGCTGGAGGTGGGTGACGCCGAGCGCGAGCCGCGCGTCGTGGCTCGTCGGGTCCAGGCGCAGCGCTTCCCGGAGCTCGCTCTCGGTGTCCGAGAGCAGGCCCTTCTTGCGATACGCCTCGGCCAGCCCGATGTGAGTCTCCGGCTCCTTCGGATTGATCTCGAGCGAGCGCCGGTACTCCGTGATCGCCGCTTCCGTCTCGCCCTGCACGAGCTTCGTGGCGGCCAGGTCGCGGTGTTGATCGGCGAGCACGAGCTCGCGATCGGTGAGCGTCGTGCAGCCGCTCGCCGCGGCGAGCGCGGCGAACGCGACCAGCAGTGCGTTCCGCTTTCTCATGAATGCCTCCCCTGTGTGCGGCGCCGGTCTGGCGCCTTCGGACGTGCTGCCGTGCTGCTAAAAGAACGCCAGTAGCCGGGCGATTTGCTCGAGCCGGCGCGCGTCGGCGCCGCCTCGGCGCACCAGCGAAATCCGGCCGAGCACCGCGCTGCCCTGGGGCTGTGCCAGGAGATTCGTGTCGGCTTCGGGATCCGTAGGGGCGCCCACCACGGCGGACATTTCGATCTCGAGCTCGGGAATCGGTGGGGGGGCGGGAACCGAGAGCTGGTCGAGCTCGTCGGGGCGAATGTCGAGTCCGGAGGGCATGCGAGGCGACGGCGGCAGCGGCGGATCGGGCACCGCGAACTCGCCGGTGTCTCCGGGATTGACGGCGCCGCTGACTCGCGGGGCTCCGGGCTTGCGCAGCTTTCGCAGCTTGTTCCAACGCAGCATGCGCGCCTCGCGCTCGACCTCGGAAAGCTCGGCGAACGTGGGCGCGTCCATCGAGAAGCCGAGTGACTCGGCGAAGGCGATGGCTTCCTCGGTCGCGGCGGCGAGCGCCTCGGGCGACGTGATCGCATTCTCGGTCACGTAGCGCTCGAGACCGGGCGGCTCCACGGCGCGCACCAGCAGCGCCACGTAGCCCTTGCGGCCGTTCCAGACCGCGGCCAGGGCGGCCACTGACTCGATCATGGCGTCGTTCCCGGGCTGCACGATCTTGCCCTCGGAGAAGGCGAGCGCTCGAACCAGCTCCGCGCGCAGCGCGGTCGGGCCGTCGGACTTCGCGAACATGCCCGGCCTATCGGGACGAAAACCACCGTGCTTGAGGGATCTGGCCCGCGGAATTGCACCCCGCGGATGGGTGCAACCCAGC
>DATFUE010000587.1:0-2435 GCA_035261165.1 Myxococcota bacterium | reverse complement strand
CGTCAGGCGGAGTCGACGAGGTCGATCAGCGCTTGGATCCGGTCGCGCGGCACCGCGACCGTGTCGCGGGTGCGCAGGAGCTCGCTCGCGATGTTCAGCGCCGTGAGCACCGACGCGTCCTGGGTGTCGGGCGTGGTCTGCCGCACCTCGCGCAGCACGCGGTCCACGTAGGCGGCCACGGCCTCGAGGTGCTCGCGATCCGCATCCGTGCGCACGCGGTACTCGCGCTCGAGGATCTTGATCACCATCGAACGCCCGGAGTTCGCTGCCGCCATGCCGTTCATCGCTCGCGCGCGTCCGAGCCGGCCCCGGCTTCGGTCGCTTCCATCAGCTGGTCGACGTCCGCGAGCAGCGCGTCGATGCGCTCGACCAGCGCGCCGCGCGCCCGCTCGCCGGCCGCCAGCCTCGCGTCGAGCTCGACGATCCGCCGATCGCGCGCCGCGAGGGCTTCGCGCAGCTCGCTCACGGCGCGCTGCGTCGCACGGTGCCGCTCCACCAGGCGCTGCAGCCGGCTGCCGAGCACCGCGATGAGATCGTTTTCCGACACCGCCTGCCGGTGCTCGCCGCGCGGCTCGAACAGTTCCGCGGATTCGTTGATCACGACCGCCATCCCCTCGCGCGCGCAGGCGCGCTTCAAAGTCACTTGGGGGGTAAGCGCATGGTTCACCGGCAAGAGCGCGGCGTCAAGCGCCGACGCACGAGGAAAATCGAGTCGCGCTGCGCCGTTGCGCGACTTCGCGAACGCGGCGCTTGCGCATCCGCTGGAATCCGGGTTCTTGCTTGACACGCTTTTGCGCGTTCCGCTAGCCTAGCTCCAGTCAAATTCCCCGAAAAATCGCGCACTTCCGAGTGACTCCTCCCGCTCCTTGAAGGCCTCTCGAAAGGGCTCTCGAAGCGGCGGCGGGCAGCTCGCAGCAGATCTCGGCGGTCGGATCTCGAAGCGGCGCGACTCGGTGGGCTTGATCTCCGGGGACTCCCCTCCTCCGGCCGGCTCGGCCCGAGTTGCGGCGTCTCGCGCGCCGCGCGCGCACTCGGAGTCTTCGAGGAAGAGCGAATGAGCGATCCGAACGTTCCCGGCAAGCAGGGACTCTACGACCCGCAGTTCGAGCACGACGCCTGCGGTGTGGGATTCGTGTGCAACATCGACGGGCGCGCGTCTCACGAGATCATCCAGCGCGGCCTGCAGGTGCTGGTGAATCTGACGCACCGCGGCGCGAGCGGCTCGGACGCCGACACCGGCGACGGCGCCGGCATCCTGATGCAGATACCGCACGCGTTCCTGGAGCGAGAGTGCGCGAGTCTCGGCATCCGCCTGCCCGAGCCCGGTGAGTACGGCGTGGGGGCGGTATTCCTGCCGCAGGATCCCGACGAGCGCGCGCGCTGTGAGTCGAGCATCGAGCGCGCGGTGGCCGAAGAGGGTCAGCACTTCCTCGGCTGGCGCGACGTGCCGGTGCATCCGGAGCAGATCGGCGAGAACGCGCGCAAGGCCGCGCCGCACATCCGCCAGTGCTTCGTGCTGCGCGGCAGCGGCTTCGACCCCGCCGCCTTCGAGCGCAAGCTGTTCGTGATTCGCAGGCGCGTCGAGAGCGAGCTGCGCGCCGCCGACGTGCGCGGCTTCCACGTGCCGAGTCTCTCCAGCCGGACGCTGGTCTACAAGGGTCTCCTGCTCGCCTTCCAGGTGAAGCGGTTCTACCCGGACCTCGCGGACCCGGCGATCGAGAGCGGGCTCGCGCTCGTGCACCAGCGCTACAGCACGAACACCTGGCCGACCTGGGATCGCGCGCACCCCTACCGCTATCTGTGTCACAACGGCGAGATCAACACCGTGCGCGGCAATCACAACTGGATGCGCGCGCGCGAGGCCGTGATCCGCTCCGGTGTATGGGGCGACGATCTGCCCAAGATCCTGCCGGTCGTGAGTCCCGACGGATCCGACTCCGGCATGCTCGACAACGTGCTCGAGTTCCTGGTGCTCTCGGGCCGCGACCTGCCGCACGCGATGATGATGCTGATCCCCGAGGCCTGGGACCGCGACCCGCTGATGCGCGACGAGAAGAAGGCGCTGTACGAGTACCACCAGTGTCTCATGGAGCCGTGGGACGGCCCCGCGTCGATCTGCTTCTCCGACGGCACGCGCATCGGCGCCGTGCTCGACCGCAACGGCCTGCGCCCCTCGCGCTACTGGGTGACGAAAGACGGCTTCGCCGTGCTCTCCTCCGAGTGCGGCGTGCTTCCGATCAACCCCGAGGACGTGAAATACAAGGGCCGGCTGCAGCCCGGACGCATGCTCCTGATCGACACGGGCGAGGGCCGCATCATCCCCGACGAGGAGCTGAAGTCGTTCTACGCGCGGCGCCGCCCTTACCGCGAGTGGCTGCGCGCCAACGTGGTGAAGCTAGGCGACCTCGCCGCCCGCCAGACGCACCCCGAGCGCG
>DATFUE010000586.1:0-3653 GCA_035261165.1 Myxococcota bacterium | reverse complement strand
GCGTCGCTGTCGCGCACGCAGAAGACCCCGGCGCGGTCGCCCGCGACGTACGCGGTCGAGACGTGGTGCAGATGCGCGCCGGCGTCGCGCGCGAAGGCGAGCACGTTGCGCGCGGCCGCGACGTTGATGCGCCGCGCCTCGTCGAGCTCCAGATCGAAGCGCGTGCTCGCCGCCGCGTGCACGACCGAGCGCACCTCGCGGCAGAGCGCGGCGCGCGTCGCCGCGCCCAGACCGAGATCCGCGCCGCGCACGTCGCCGGCGAGCAAGCGCACGCGCGCGGCGGCGTCCGGCGCGAGCCCCGCGCCCGCGATCAGCGCCAGCCCGCGCCGCTCGAGCTCGGCGCCGTCGCGCGCGCGCACCACGCAGTAGAGCGTCGACCCGGGCGCCGCGGCCAGCAGACGTGGCAAGAGCTCACCGCCGACGAGGCCGGTCGCGCCCGTCAGCAGAATCCCCCCGTCCGTCCAAGAGCTCAGCATCTTGCGGGCGCAGTATACGTCTGAGCGGGGCCCGGCGCGGCAGAGCCGCGCCACCCGCCTCTTCGCTCGGCTCCGCCTCGCTGCGCGCGTCGCCGCTGCGCGGCTTGCTTGCGTTCCTTACTACGGACTCACAGGGTGCGAGAGGGGCGGTGCTTAGAAGTGCTCGAGCTCCCCATGTAGGACGGCGTCCGTGGTGGGGCGCGTCGCGCGGGCGTCGGCTTCGGCGGTGACGGCGACCTGGCCGGTCACGTCGATCGTGCGCGGCATCTCGGTGAGGAGCTGGGCCTCGCCGTCCTTCGTGAGTTCGAGCACGCCGGCGCGCAGCGGCGCGCCGTCGGCGTCCGTGAACCAGAGCAGGTAGACCTTGCCCGCCTCGGGCGCGCGCAGCGCGGTGACGCGCAGGTAGCAGCCGCCGCTGTGATAGTCCCAGTAGAGGTGACCGTGGCCCTGAAAGCCGAGGCCCGGACCCGAGAGCTCGATCGCGCGCATGTAGGGCGAGCCGATCACGTCGAGCGCCGCACGGCGCGTGTGCGCGTCTTGCTCCGCGCGCGTGACACGAATTCGTGTCGCGAGCACGGTGGCGCCGACCGCGAGCACGGCGGCGAGCCCCGCCGCCAGCGCGGTGAGCGCCCAACCGCCGCGCGCGCCGCGCGCCGTCTCGAGCGCCCGAGAGTCCGCGAGCCGCGTCTCGAGGGCGATGCGCGCGGAGAGCGCGCGGCGCACGCTCTCCGGCGGCGCCACCGGCTCCACCTCGAGCGCGAGCCGAGCGACGAGCGCTTGAGCCTCGGCGAGCGCGCCCAGACAGCGCGGGCAGCCCTCGGCGAGATGCCCGCGCAGCTCGTCGCGCTCGGGGCCGTCGAGCTCCTCGGCGGCGAGCAGGAACACTGAGTCGCGTCGCTCGTCGCAGGTCAACGCACGTCCCCGTTGCCCGGATTCATGAGCAGTCCGCGCAAGCGCAGGAGCGCGCGGCGGATGCGCGTCTTCACCGTGCCGAGCGGCTCGCCCAGATGCGCCGCGATCTCCGCGTGGGACAATCCGTCGAAGAACGAGAGAGTCACCGCGCGCCGCTCCGTCTCCGAGAGCTCGCACAGCGCCGCGCGCACCTGGCGGTTCTCCTCGCCCGAGACCGCGGCCGCGAGCGCGCTCGGCACCCGGCTTCCGCCGCCGAGCTCCGCCGCCAGCGCGGACGGGCCCCCCGCGTCCGCGAGGAGCGCCTCGCGGCGGCGGCGCAGCCGCAGTCGGTCGAGCGAGCGGCTGCGCGCGAGCTGCACGAGATAGACGCGCGCACTACCGCGCTCCGCCGCGTAGCGGCTGCTCGAACGCCAAAGCTCCCAGAACACCTCTTGCAAGACCTCCTCGGCCTCTGCGTGACTGCGCAAGATCCGCAGACACAGCGCGAAGACCAGAGACGAGTGCCGGAGGTAGAGCTCGTCTAGCGCGGAGGCATCGCGCCGCGCCACGAGCTCCATCAGGGTCAGGTCGTCGCGGCGTTCCGCCACCGGCTCTCGCTCCGCCCGCGTCGCACCTGCCATGCGAGCCCAAGAGCCCGCCTCCGACCCCGACCTCCGCGACTTCCTACGTCGCGGGTCGCGAGCGCGGATTTCGGGCCGGGGAAGCTTACACCGATCGGTCAGAACTGTGCGGGGGACGCGGCGCGCACTCCCGTGGCTATCGCCGCTTGCGGCGCGAGCGTTGCGGCAGTGACTAGAGGATCTCGTCCCAGGCCGCGCGCTCCGCGTCGAGCGGCGCATGGACGAGCTCGCACGTGCGGTCGAAGACGAGCGTCGCGCGGCGCGTTCGGTCGTACGCCGGCCAATCGGGCAGGCCCGCGTGAGACGGCTGACCCGAGCGCGCAAAGGCGATCCAAGCATCCATCATGCGCGCCGCCAGCGCGTCCGCGTCGGCGCCCTTGCCCGCGAAGCGATCCATCGTCGGGGCGTCGAGCGTCCCGAACACGAACGGCAGCTCGAGCGCGTGGCAGGCGCCGAGCGTGCCGCGCCGCGCGGGTGACTCCCAGGTGAAGAAGTACATGTAGGTGCGCGGCTCGTGCGGCCGCTGACTCTCGGCGAGGCGGATCGCCGGCACCCGGAACGTGCGGTCCGACTCGATCGCGTCCAGCAGCTCGCCGGGCTCGACGGACGCGCGGCCGGCGCGTGCCTTGCGGTAGCTCTCGACCACGCGCTCGGCATGGGACTCGTGCGCGCGCAGCGCCGCGAGGCTGGCGCGCACGCGCTTCGCGAGTGACTCCTCCGAGAGGCTCGCGCTCTCCGCGACCCCCAGACGGAACAGCTTCGACTCGTCGCGGTTCGAGCCCACGAGCAGCGCCACGCCCCGGGCGCCGCCGTCGCGCACCGCGTCGAGCGGCGGCTTCGGCAGCGTGGCTGGATCGACCGTCGGGCAGAACGCCAGCTGGCCGAGCGCGCGCCGCTCCGCCATCACGGCCGTCTGCGCCTCGATCAGTTTCGCGGCCGGTAGCGCGCGCAGCTTCGCGAGCTCCGGCGTCGACTGGCCGAGCGCCGCGAGCACGGCTGAAGTGACTCGCGCCGCACTCTCGCGCGTGTGCACGTTGTGCGCTGCGCCGCTCTGTGGGATGGCCGCGCGGAACAGGCCGCGCGCGCCCGGCATGCCGAGCAATGTGGCGACCGCCATGCCGCCGGCGCTCTCGCCGAAGATCGTGACTTGCTCGGGGTCGCCGCCGAACGCGCGGATGTTGTCGCGCGTCCAGCGCAGCGCCGCGATCTGATCGAGCTGCCCGACGTTCGCGTCGCAGCCCGGCAAGTGGAGATATCCGAGTGCGCCGAGTCGGTAGTTGATCGTCACGACCACGACGTCGCCGCGCTCCGCGAGCCGGCCGCCGTCGTAGAGCGCCTGCGAGCCCGAGCCGGTCGTGAAGCCGCCGCCGTGGATCCAGAACATCACCGGCCGGAGCGCGCCATCGGCGCTCGGGGTGTAGACGTTGAGATACAAGCAGTCCTCGTCCTGCGCGCCGACGGCCATGCCGGGCAGGGCGCTCGGCGGCTGCGGTGCCGACGGCCCGAACTGCAGCGCCGGGCGCACGCGCGACCACAGCGGCGCGGGCTCGGGTGCGCGCCAGCGGCGCTCACCGACCGGCGGTGCGGCGAACGGAATGCCGAGGAAGCGCTCGTGCCCGCCGCGGCGCTCGCCCTCGATCTTGCC
>DATFUE010000585.1:0-3903 GCA_035261165.1 Myxococcota bacterium | reverse complement strand
GCGGATGCCGGCGACGACGCGCTCGACGACGCCGTCCCAGGTTCCGTCGGGCACGCGCAGGTGGATGCCGTGATCCGCCAACACCTGGACCCGGCGCTCGAGCAGCGAGACGAAGATCAGGATCCCCGTGCGATCCCGGGTCTCGACCAGCCCCGCGTCGAGGAAGGCGAGCGACGCCGCTCTGTGTACCCGCTCCGCGAACAGCGGGTTTGGCGCGACCAGGCCGAGCAGCGGGCGCCAGCCGACCGCCCAGCACAGGGCCGCGAATACGCAGATCTGTGTCGGCACGAGCCAGGCCTCGAGCGCGGGCGCGAGCGCGAGCAGCGCGCCGCCGAGCGCGAACGCGACGATCGCGGCGGCGCCGATGCGCACGTCCGCGTACGAGTCGCTGCGCTCGACGACCACGGGGACGATCTCGCCCGAGGTCGCCCGCTCCGCGCCGCGCACCGCGGCCTCGATCGCCGCCAGCGCGTCGGGCGCCAGCAAGTCCTCGACGCGCATCACCAGCGCCCCGAGGCGCCACCGCCGCCGAAGCCGCCTCCGCCGCCGGAGAAGCCCCCGCCGCCGCTGCCGAAACCGCCCCCGCCGAAGCCGCCGCTCGCGCCGAAGCCGCCTCCGCGGCGATAGCCGCTCGCAGGAAAGCCGCGCAGCCCGAACAGCAGCCAGAGCAACGGGCTGCGCGCCAGGATGATCAGCAGGATGAAGACGATCCACGCGATCTGGATCCACGCGGCGTAGCGGCCGAGCTGCGCGCCGGGTCGCTGGGGCAGCGGAAGCACCTCGCCCACGGTGACCGCCTCGATCGCGCGCACACCCGCGACGACGCCCGCGTCCATCCGGCCGGCGCGGAACTCGGGAGCGATCTGCTCGCGAATGATGCGCGCGCCGATCGCGTCGGGCAGCACGCCCTCGAGGCCGTAGCCGACCTCGATGCGCACCTCCCGGTCGTTCGGCGCGACCGTGAGGATCACCCCGTCGTCGAGGCCCTTCTGCCCGATCTTCCACGCCTCTGCGACGCGCATCGAGTACTCCTCGATCGGCAGTCCCTCGAGCGAGGGCGTGACGTGCACCACGATCTGGTGACCCGTCTTCGCCTCGAAGGCTTCGAGTGACTGCTCGAGCGAGCGGCGAGTCTCCGGCGAGAGCAGCCCGGCGCGATCCATCACGCGCGCGTTCAGCGCCGGGACGTCGAGCGCGAGCGCGGTCTGCGCGAGGAGGCACGCCGCGCCGAGCGCGGCGAGCGCGCCAGCTCGACTCAGAACTTCACCTCGGGCGGCTTCTCGGCGCCCGCGGCCGCCTCGAAGGTCGGCCGCAGCTCGGCGTGGAGCAGGAAGCGCGCGGTGAGATTGGTCGGGAACGAGCGCACCAGCTTGTTGTACTCCGCGACCGTCTCGACGAAGCGCTTGCGCGCGACGGCGATGCGGTTCTCCGTCCCCTCCAGCTGCGCCTGCAGGTCGCGAAAGCCGGCTGTCGCGGTGAGCTCGGGGTAGCGCTCGGAGACGACGAGCAGGCGGCCGAGCGCGCTCGTGATCTGGCCCTGAGACTCCTGGAGCTTCTTGAACGCGGCGGGATCGTCGAGCACGCTCGCGTCCATCTTCACACCGGTCGCGCTCGCGCGCGCCTGGATCACGGCCTCGAGCGTCTCCTTCTCGAAGGCTGCCGCGCCCTTCACGGTGTTCACCAGGTTCGGGATCAGGTCCATGCGCCGCTGGTACTGGTTCTGGACCTCGGCCCACGCGGCCTTCACGGCCTCGTCGGCACTCTGGATCGAGTTGTAGCCGCAGGCCGAGAGGGCGAGCAGCAGTGCCAGCGCGCAAGCCAGCGTTCGCTTTGGGGTTTCCATGCGGCCAACGTAGCCGAGCGGGCGCTGCCCGCCCGGGGTGGTATTGAAAGTCATTCTCAACCCAGGTAGATTTCCGCCGTTGCTCGAGGGATGACTTGATCGTCTGTCACTGTCACCGCATCACCGATCGCGAGATCCGCCGCCTGGCGCGTGCGGGCGCGTGCACGGTTCGCCAAGTCGCCGAGTCCTGTGGCGCCGGCTCTGCGTGCGGCGGCTGCCGCGCCACCGTCGTCGCGATCCTCGACGAGGCCGAGGCGCCGCGCGACCAGCGCGTGCACGCCATGTCTTCTCTCTCGCCCGAAGCGGCGTAGCGCGAGACGCTGCTAGTCTTCGCGCGATGCGCCTCTCGCGCACGGCGCTGCGCGCCCATCTGGTCGACGAGCTCGCTCCGCTGTGGGAGCGCCACGGCTTGGACCGGGCGCACGGCGGCTACTGGAATCGCCTCGGGCCGGGCCTCGAGCCGATGCCGGACGGCTTCAAGCGACTGCTCGTTCACACCCGCCAGCTCTATGCGTTCTCGCGCGCAGCCGAGCTAGGCGCGGGCGCCTGGGCAAGCGCCGCGGCGAGTCACGGGCTCGACTTCCTGGTGCGCCGCTTCTGGGATCCGCGCCACGGCGGCTGGTTCGCCACGACTCGAGATTCGGGCGAGCCGCTCGATCGGCGCAAGGACCTCTACGGTCACGCCTTCGCGATCTTCGCGCTCGCGGAGCACCACCGGATCAGCGCCGAGCCGGAGTCACTGCGTCTGGCGCGCGCCACGCTTGCGCTGGTTCGCGAACGGCTCCGGGACGCCAAGAACGGCGGCTACTTCGAAGCGGCCAGCGAGGACTGGCGACCGGTCGACGAAGTGCGCCGGCAGAACCCCCACATGCACCTGGTCGAGGGCCTGCTGGCGCTGCACGCGGTTGCGCCCGAGGAGGGCGCGCTCGCGGACGCTGCGGCAGTCATCGCACTGCTCGCTTCGCGTTGGAGCGACCCGGTGACCGGGGCGCTCGGCGAGCTCTTCGGGCCGACCTGGGACGCCGTTCCGGGCGAGGCCGGCGAGATCGTCGAGCCCGGCCACGGCTTCGAGTGGTTTGCGCTCCTGCATCGGTTTGCAGAACTGGGCGGCGGTCCCGGCGCCGAGCGGCTGGCCGACCGCCTGCTCGCGTTCGCGGAGCGCCACGGCCTGGACGCCGACGGCGGCGTTTTCGACCAGGTGGATCGCGGCGGTCAGCCGCTCTCCACCGGGAAGCGCCTGTGGCCGCAGACCGAGCGCCTGAAGGCCCTGGCCGTCCTGGTTCGGCGGGGAGACGGCACGCGCCTGGGGGCACTCGAGGCCGCGCTCGCGCACTGCGCCGGGCGCTACCTCGACCCGTCGACTCGCGGCTGGCGCGAGCAGCTGGCGCGCGATGGCCGGGTGCTGTCGAACGCGCAGAACGCGACGAGCGTGTATCACGTGGTCGCCGCGTTCGGCGAGGCGCTGCGGGTCGTGGACTAGCGGATCCGGCGCACGTCGCGCTGGCAGAAGTTCCCGACCAGGGTGACCCGACCGCTCTCGATCAGGTGGTGCACCGCCGCGACGACTTCTTCCTCGCTGGTCGACGCATCTGCCACTGCGGCGACGAGATCCAGCAGGGTCAGCGTCTCGGGATGGTTCACCTCGAGGCTCTCGAGTTCTGCCAGCGTATGAGCAACTTGGGTCATCGACTCGTTCCCCCCAACTTCCATTCGCTCGTTCTTCGATTCGCTCGTTCGCCGAGCGCTTCGTATGCTGGATCACTTAAGCATCGCCCGTGCCAATCCCCGGGATTGGCAATTGCTCCCGAAACCCCGCGATTCTGTGGGGGCGATTCCAGCGCCTACGAGGATAGCGCTGAGACGGTTGGCCGCGTTCCGTCATTGCAGTGACGGATTTCGTCAACGCCCCGTCGCCCGCAGCTCAGCGAATCAGGCTGGACCAGCGCTTGTCGCCCGCGCGGTAGATCAGGATCTTGCCCGGCAGGACCAGGGTCACCGAGGCATCGCTGAAGGAGGTTCGCTCGACGTCCTCCTCGGGGCCGAGCGGCTCCTCGACGAAG
>DATFUE010000584.1:0-6753 GCA_035261165.1 Myxococcota bacterium | reverse complement strand
TCTCGAATACGACCCGCAGGAGATTCCGCGGCTCGTCTCGCTGATCACGCGCGACATCGCGGACGTCGTGTTCGGCAGCCGCTTTCTGCCGATCGGGCCGCACCGGGTGCTGTACTACTGGCACTCGGTCGGGAACAAGGCCCTGACACTGCTCTCGAACATGCTGACCAACCTGAACCTCTCGGACATGGAGGTCGGCTACAAGGCGTTTCGCCGCGAAGTGATTCGCGGCATCACGCTGCGCGAGGACCGCTTCGGCTTCGAGCCCGAGATCACCGCCAAGGTCGCGCGCGGCCGCTGGCGCATTTACGAGGTGCCGATCTCGTACTACGGCCGCACCTACGAAGAGGGCAAGAAGATCGGCTGGCGCGACGGCGTCCACGCGCTGCGCTGCGTGCTCTGGTACAACCTGTTCGCGCGCTGACGCGGGAACCGACTCGGGAGACAGGCATGGCGCAGCTGGGCTTGCTCGTGAGCGCGCGTGTGCTCGAGCGGCATCGCGAGTCACTCGGCGAGGCAGCGCGGGGCGGAGGTCTCGAGCTCGCGCCGATCCTCCTGCCGGCCGATCCGGACGCCCGGGTCGACCCGGGTGACTGCGCGCGCATCGAGGCCGCGTTCTTCTCGGGCGACGTGTTCCCGGACGGGGGGCGCGCGTTCTTCGCCGCCGCGCTCGGCGCCCCGAAGCTGCGCTGGCTGCAGACGTTCAACGCCGGCGTCGACCACCCGATCTTCGCGCGCTTCCTGGAGCGCGGGGTGCGACTCACCAGCGCCGCGGGGGCGTCGGCGGCGCCGATCGCGCAGACCGCGCTCGCGGGACTGCTGATGCTCGCGCGCGGCTTCCCCCACTGGCTCGACGCGCAGCGCCGGCGGAGCTGGGAGCCGCATCGGCCGCCCGAGATCCCGCGCGACCTGCACGGCCAGACACTCGTGGTCTTCGGGCTGGGCGCGATCGGCAGCGAGCTCGCGCGTCTGGCGCGCGCGCTCGGCCTGTACGTGATCGGCGTCCGCCGCGGCGCCGCGCGCGGCGGCGAGCCCGTCGACGAGCTGCACGCGCCCGACCGCCTGCGCGAGCTCCTGCCGCGCGCGGACTGGCTGGCGATCGCCTGTCCGCTCTCCGACGACACGCGCGGCGCGATCGACGCGGCTGCGCTCGCGCTCCTGCCCCACGGCGCGCGGGTTCTCAACGTGGCGCGCGGCGAGATCGTCGCCGAGGCAGCGCTGATCGAGTCACTTCGCGACGGACGCCTCGCGGGCGCGTATCTGGACGTATTCGCAACCGAGCCGCTCCCGCCCGAATCTGCGCTCTGGTCGCTGCCGAACGTGATCGCGACGCCGCACAATTCCGCGGCGTCGCGCGGCAACGAGGCGCGCCAGGTCGAGATCTTTCTCGAGAATCTCGGGCGCTTCGCCCGCGGCGAGCCGCTGCGCAACGAGGTCCGCCCGTGAACGGGCTGGCGATCGTGATCGCCGTGCTGTCGTACAACGTGCACGGGTTGAATCACTGGATCGTCGACGACGATCCCGAGGCGCGCATGCCCGAGATCTCGGCGCGGCTGAACGCGTACGACGTGGCGCTGATTCAGGAGAGCTGGACGTACTGGGACGCGCTCGCCGCCCGGGCCACGCACCCGGTGCGCGAGCGCGGCAACGGCCCGGATCCCGGCACTTTCTTCCAGACCGGGCTCGCGAGCTTCGCGCGGCCGGCGTTCCTGGCCGTGTCGCGCGGCTCGCTCGGCGCGTGCTCGGGCTGGATCGGCGGCGCGAACGACTGTCTCGCCGACAAGGGCTATCTGCGGCTCCGGCTGCGCCTCGCGAACGGGATCGCGCTCGACTTTTGGAACCTGCACCTGGACGCCGGCGACGCGGACGACGACCGCGCCGCGCGCGCGTCGCAGCTCGACTCACTCGTCGCTCGCGTGCGAGCGTTGTCCGGGGAACGCGCGGTCGTGGTCGCGGGCGACTTCAACCTGTCCGCCGAGAACGCCGCGGACCACGCGCTGCTCGAGCGCTTCCGCGCTGCGCTCGGGCTGCGCGACAGCGGGGCGCGTGCCGCCGCCGACGGCGCCTTCGCCCGGAAACACATCGACTACATCCTGTACCGCGAGGGCCCGGGTGTTTCCCTCGCGCCCGTCGAGGTGGGTGAAGCGCGCGAATTCTCCGACCTTGCGGCGCCGCTCAGCGATCACCCGGCGATCTTCGCGCGACTGCGCGCTGCGCCGACTAGCGGCCCTTGAACAGGTCCGCGGATTTCGCGTCGAGCGTCGCCGGCCGCGCGCGGGTGCGCGCCCAGTCACGCAGCTCCTTGATCCGCTCCTCGTAGGTGTCGTAGAGCGGGACGGTGTCCGTGATCGCGTTCGCGAGGTCGTTGAAGCCGAGGTCGCGTTTCTCGGTGAACGCGGTGTAGAGGGCGGCGCTCACCACCTGTTCGATCTCGCTGCCCGAGAGGCGCGATGCTTGCAGCGAGAGCTCGGTCAGGTCGAAGTGCAGCGGGTCGCGCGCGATGCGGCGCAGGTGGATCGTGAAGATCTCGATCCGTTCCGCCTCGGTGGGGAGATCGACGAAGAACAGATCGTCGAAGCGCCCGCGGCGCAGCAGCTCGGGCGGCAGGCGAGTCACGTCGTTGGCGGTGGCCACCACGAACACCGGTGCTTGCTTCTCGGAGAGCCAGGTGAGGAACGCGCCGAACACGCGGCTCGACGAGCCGCCTTCGCTCGCGGCCGCGAAGCCCTTCTCGATCTCGTCGATCCAGAGCACGCACGGCGCGATCGACTCTGCGACCGCGGTCGCGTCGCGAATCGTCGCCTCCGGGGTCCGATCGGAGCTGCCGAATGCGGCGGCGAGGTCGAGCCGCAGCAGCGGGAAGTTCCACTCGCGCGCCACGGCCTTCGCGGAGAGTGACTTTCCGCAGCCCTGCACGCCGAGCAGCAACAGGCCGCGCGGCATCGGCAGGCCGAACTTTCGGGCTTCCTCGCCGAAGGCGCGCCGGCGCTCGCGCAGCCACCGCTTCAGCTCGCCGAGTCCGCCGACGTCGTCGAGGCCCGCGGTCGACTCGTGGAAGCTGAGCGCGGGCGTGCGGCGCAGCGCCTGGCGCTTCTCGCGCACGATGAACATCACGGCCTTCTCGTTCAGGCCGCCGGCGAGCGCACACGACTTTCTGAACACGCGCAGCGCCTCGTCCGACGTGAGGCCGAGGGCCGCGCGCACGGCGCCCTCGAGTGACTCGGGATCGGGTGACTCGATCGCGGCGCGGAACATCGCCTCGAGCTCCGACGCGCGCGGCAGCGGCAGCTCGACGATCGAAGCCTCGTGCACCAGCTCCGCCGGCAGCTCGATCGCGGGCGCGAGCAGCACGATCGCCTGCATCCGCTCGGACAGGAGATCCAACAGGTCGCGCAGTCGGCGCAGCGCGATCGGATCGCCGAGCTGGCGGTGCGCGTCGAGGATGACGAATAGGGCCGGCTGGGCGGCGGCGGAGATGGCGCGCAGGCCGTCGTCGAGCGACCCCGCTCCGTGCCCCGTCGTGCCGAGCCCCGTCGCCACCGACCACGTCACCAGCTCCCGCTTGCAGGCCTGCGCGGCGAGCTGGAGCGTCTGGAGCGCGCGCTCTTCCTCGAAGGCCTCGAGCCCGATCAGCCGCCAGCCGGCTTTGACCAGGAGGCCCAGCTCCTTGGCGCACTCGCGACTCATGCGGCGACTCAGTCCATGTCCGCGGTGACTCGCACCACTTCCTCGTACGTCGTCACACCCTCGGCGAGCTTGCGCAGCGCGCTCTCGCGCAGCGTCTCCATGCCCTCGACCTTCGCGGCGCGCGCGATCTCCGTCGCGTCCTCGCCCTTCTTGATCAGGTCGCGCACGCGGCGCCCCACGTTCAAGAGCTCGAACACGCCCGAGCGCCCGTAAAGGCCGGTGTGCCGGCACTCGACGCAACCCTCGCCCCAGCGCACCGCCAGCCGCTCGCGCCGCTCGACGGGGACCTTGATGCCGAGCGCGTGGACCTGATCGGGAGTCAGGTGACCGTCGACCGCGCAGTGCGAGCAGATGCGCCGCAGCAGCCGCTGCGCCAGCACGCCGCGCAGCACGCTCGAGAGCAGGAACCGCTCGACGCCGAGCTCCGCGAGGCGAGTCACCGCGCCCGCGGCGTCGCGCGTGTGCACCGTCGAGAGCACCAGGTGACCCGTGAGCGCGGATTGCACCGCCATTTGCGCGGTCTCGGCGTCGCGAATCTCGCCGACCATGATGATGTCCGGATCCTGGCGCAACATCGCGCGCAGCGCGGTGGCGAAGGTGAGCTCGATCTTGCGCTGCACCTGCACCTGGACGAAGCGCGGATCGATCATCTCGATCGGCTCTTCCACCGTGGTGATGTTGACCTCGGGCCCCGCGAGATAGCGCAGCGTCGCGTAGAGCGTGGTGGTCTTTCCCGAGCCGGTGGGCCCGGTCACGAGCAGCAGCCCCGACGGCGACGTGATCCAGCGCTCGTACTGCTCGCGCTCCGGCGCCGCGAAGCCCAGATCCGCGAGGTCCGCCATGAGGATGCTCGGATCGAGAATTCGCACGACGACCTTCTCGCCGAACGCCGTCGGGATGCTCGCGACGCGCAGCTCGATCTCGCTCTGGCCGCGCTTGGTCTTGATGCGGCCGTCCTGCGGGCGGCGCCGCTCGGCGATGTCCATGCGGGCCATGACCTTCACGCGCGAGACGATCGCCTGGTGCACGCCGACGGGGAACGTCTCGATCTCGTGCAGGATGCCGTCGATGCGGAAGCGCACGACCGCGTCGACGGAGTGCGGCTCCAGATGGATGTCGGAGGCGCGCTGCTCGAACGCGTAGTTCAACAGGAAGTCGACCGCGGCCACCACCGTCTCGTCGTTGGCGGTGGCGAGCTCCTCGGTCGAGCGCAGCTGCACCATCTGCACGAGTGCCGCGGTCGGGCTGCGATCGCCGAGCTCACTGGCCGCCTGGCGGATGCTCGTGCGCAGACCGAAAACGCGGTCCGCGACCGCGAGTATGTCGCGCTTCGAGGCGACCGCGTACACGAACGGCTTGCGCACGACGTCCTGCAGTGTCTCGCGCAGGGCCGTGTCGAACGGATCCGAGACGGCCAGCACGAGACCTTCCGCCTCCTGGCCGAGCGGAATCACCACGTGCCGGCGCACGAACGGGCGCGAGAACGTCTTGGAGATGAGCGCGTTGTCGAGCTTCAGCGGGTCGATCTTCACGTAGCGGAGGTTCGTCGCGCTCGCGACGCACTGCGCGATCGCGTCCTCGTCGAGCCGGCGGTGCTCCTTCTGCGCGTGCGGCAGCGCGGCGGCGGCGACGATCTCGGCGGCCGAGACGTCGTAGCGCGCGGCGGCCTGAGAGCGAACCGAGCCCACGCGCTCTTTCAGCACGCGGCTGCGCAGGGTGGTCTCGCGGCCCTCGATGTCCTTCGCCTGCGGCGGCGTCAGCAGCTTGGCGCGCGTCAGGATTTCGCACAGCTCGGCCAGCAGGAGCGGGGGCCGCGGCTCGGCAGCTGCAGGAGGTCCGTTCGCAGGCAGCTTCGCTTTCGGATCGGCGTCGGCGCTCATCGCCGAGTCTATCGGCCGACAGACCTCCGAACCGAATGATCCCGATCAGGCCTCTGCAATCCGGAATGCCCTCCAAATCCATGAGGACGGTGGCGAGACGAGACCGAGCTCCTGGCACAGGCGTCGCGTCTTGGCGAGTGAGTCGCGGCGCAAGCCGGCGAAGACGGGGTTGTCGCCGTAGGCCTGGCGCATGACCTCCTTCGGAATCCCGTAGCGGCGCGCGAACTGCGGCGACGGCTCGAGCATGAGCGTCGCCATGCTTCCCAGGATGAACGGCGAGCGCAGCGCGAGCAGATTCCGGCGGAACCAGCCCAGCCGCGGCACGTGTCGCTGCAGGTACGCGCGCGCGAAGGACATGTGGCGCGCCTCCTCGATCACGTGGATCTGGCTGATGCGCTCGGCGAGCGGGTGGCGCCATTGGTGCTCGCGCAGCGCGCGCCGCTGCATCTGGTCGATCGGCTCCTCGCCGCCCAGCACGAACACGAAGAACAGCTCGGGGAAGCGCCGCGCCAGGTTCGGTATGCGGCGCGCGAACCAGAGCATGGCGGGCGGCATGCCCGCGACGCGCAGCCCGGTGCGGTTCACGAACTCCTGGAACATCATCGAGTGCTGCGTCTCCTCGGCGATCTCGTGGTACACGTAGCGGAACTCGGGTGAGTCGTTCGGCAGTGTCTCGGCGAAGGTGAGCAGGCCGCGCTTCAACACGTTCTCGAACTGTACGCCCACCTTCATGAACGTCGCAAATCGGTGTAGGCCCATGCGCGCCCGAAGCCGCGAAGGCTGCGAGCGATACCAGTCCGTGCCGCCCAGCGGATCGAGCTCGATCAGCTCGAAGCGCGGGTCCGCGGCGTCGACGGCGTAGCCCGGGTCGTCCCAGGCAACGTCCTCGTAGGCATCGAAGTGCTTCGTGACCGACTGGCGCGAGAGGCGCGCCAGCAGGTCGCGCCAGGCGCGCTCGCCGGCGCCGGCGAGTTCCGGGTCGTCGGGAATCTCGGGTCGGGCGGGCAGTGGGAGTGACTGCTCCATGGTCATGACTTTCCTCCAGTGGGGGTGATCGTGGATTGAAGTACCGCGAGCGCGAACAAGCGCTTCAGGTAGTCGAACTGGCGCTCGAGGAGCGCGGGGTCGCGTGTCAGGCGCTGAGTCAGGGCGATGCCGTGCACGAACGACAGCACCGCGTCGGCGA
>DATFUE010000583.1:0-4483 GCA_035261165.1 Myxococcota bacterium | reverse complement strand
CTACGTCCTGCGCAGCCCGGTCGGCCGGACGGTGCTGATGGCCGGCGTGAACAACGTGTTCAACCAGTCGCCGCAGTACGTGTACGCGGCGCCGCTCGCCAACTCCGATCCCACCGTCTACGATTTCGTGGGCCGGTTCATCTACGGGCGCGTGCAGCACACGTTCTAGGAAGGTTCATCGCGCGGGCGGGCGGAAGCGACCCGCCCGCGCGATGGTTCAACGGCGCTCTCCCCTGCTAATCGAGGACGAGGTCTCGTGACCGCAGCTAGGCGGAGTCCGGGTACTTGTCGCGATGACGTAGCCAACTCATCGGGAAGTCGATTCTTCTTGAATAGAAACGCCGTTGCGGCGCCGGCCGAGCTGAGGGCGCCGACGAGAAGTCCTACCGTGTTGGCGAGGCAAGCCGGGCACATGGTGAGCCTCCTCAGCGCTGCGTGTGCGCGGTCGGCCTGCGGACGGCACGCACCTTGCCGCTCGTGGCGCCGCCGCAGAAGAACAGGTCCTTACCGTCGGCCTCGAGCCCGCTGACGGTGATGCCCGCGGGCATCTCCAGGCGCTCGAGGACCTCGCCGTTTTTCGGATCGACGCGCCGGATCTCGCTCCTTTCGGCCTCCATCGTGCCGTGCCAGAGCTCGCCGTCGACCCAGGAGACGCCGGTGACGAAGCGATCCGACTCGATCGTCTTGAGGATGGCGCCGGTCTCGGCGTCGATCTGATGGATCTTGCGCGCCCGGTATTCGCCGACCCAGAGAGTACCCTCGGCCCACGTCAGCCCCGAGTCGCGTCCTTGTGCCGGCGCGGGAATGCTGCCCAGGACGCGGCCCGTCTTGGGGTCCACCTTGTGGATCCGGTCTTCGGCGATCTGCCAGAGGTGTTTGCCGTCGAAAGCGGTCCCGGCGTCGGCCGCGACGTCGAGCTCCCGCACCAACTCACCGCTCGCAGGGTCGAGCGCGGCCAGCTTTTCGCCCCGGGCGAACCAGATGTTGCGGCCGTCCCAGGTGACGCCGTGGACCTCGTCGATGCCCGGGAACGGGCCATACTCGCGGACGATCTCCGCGCGCTTCGCTGTCTTCGGATTGGTCGTGGTCTTCATGGCAGCATCAGGGTTAACGCACCGGCAGCGCCCCGGGGAGCAACAAGGTTGTCGCGAATCCGGCCAGCGGCGGCGCGACCCAGCGCCGAGAGCGCCCGCGACCGACCGGACGCACTGCCCTGGATTCGTCGAGGTCGCGAAGGGCGCGCTGCACCGTCCGCTGGCTCGCGCCGAGGGCGTACGCGAGCGCGGAGGTGGACCAGGGCTCGCCGCCCTCGAGCAGCGCCAGGATCGACCCCGCGGGTCCGTCGATCGGCGGCGCGAGCACCACCACCGGATGCGCCGTGCGAGATGCGAGCACGAAGCCCACCTTGGTCGCGTCCACAGCCGCGAGCGATCGGATGGCGGCCCGCACGCGCCCGACCTCGACGCGCAGCCGGGCGCGGTGTGACTCGTTCGGCGATCGCGCCTCGAACGCGCGGGCGATCAGCGCCTCGCGGGGAACGTCGCCGGGCCAGGCCTCCGCGAGCGCGCGGGCGATCTCGAAGAGCACCGGGCGCCTCGCGAGCGAGACGGAGCTGCCCCGCCCACGCACGGCACGCCGGCACGCGTCGACGATCAGATCGTCGGAGGCGAAGAGCGCCTCCACCTCTTCGAGCGTCACCTGCTTCACCGATGCGCGGCGGATCAGCCGTGCAGACGGCGACGACAGCGCCCGCTGTGCGCGTTCGACTTCGGCCACGAGGGCCGGAATCCCCGCCGCGAGCGCGGCCGCGTGCGACCGCGCCAGAAAGCGCCCGGCCTCCTTGGCGCGGACGCGCCGGAGCGCGATCTCGGCGCGCGACAGCTCGAACAGCGCGGCGAGCGAGGCCGGCGCTCCCTTCGTGTCGAGCGCGGCCAGGGCGGCCTCTGCCTCGTCGAGCCGGCCGAGAAGGAGCGACCGCCGGACGCCGACGAGGCGCGCGTGGAGCGCGTTCGCGCGATCCCCCAGGGCTTCCAGCGAGCGGGCCGCGGCGTCGAGCGCGCGCGCCGGCCAGCGGAGGTCGCGCGCGGCCAGCGCCACCTCGGCCTCGGCGGCTCGACAGCGAGCGCGCTCGAGACGCTCGCGCGGGCCGAACCCCCGCGCGGCGCGGCGGAGCAGCTTGCGTGCCCGTTCGTACTCGCCGAGCTGGGCCATGGCGATGCCGCGCAGCGCGAGCGCCGGCGGATCGTCGCGCAGCGCGACGCGCTTCAGCGCTCCGAGCGGATCGCCGGCGGCCAGCGAGCGGGCGGCGGAGGCGACGAGGGAGTCCATGGGCCGCCGCCGTCAAGTCAGGTCGAGAACTGCTCGCTCAGGTTCGGGCTCGCGAGGGGAAGATCGACCCAGAAGGTCGCTCCTTTGCGCGGCTCGGACCAGACGCCAACGCGGCCGCGCCGCGATTCCACGATGCGCTTCACGGTCGCGAGCCCCAGTCCGATGCCTGGTACGCGCGTCCCCGGCGCGCGCACGTAGGGCGCGAACACGGCCTGTTCCATTCCCGCCGGAAGACCCGGTCCGGAATCCTGCACGCTCACGCGTACCCTCTGCGCTTTCACCACCGCGCGCGTGACCACCAGGCGGCGCGGTCCATCGCCGATGTACTTGATCGCGTTGCGGACCAGATTCTGGATCACCACTAGCATGGCGCCTTCCCCGCACGCCACCTCGACCTGCGGCGCCGCCTCGAAACGGAGCGTGACGCCGGACTGCTCGGCGTCGGTCGTCAGCTCGTCGCGAACGGATTCCAGCACGCGGCCGATGTCGGCGCGCTCTCCCGGAGCAGGCTGCGCCCCCGAACGCGCGAACCGGAGCAGCTCGTCGACGATCATCGAAACGCGATCCAGGCTGCGCCGGATGGCGGAGACCGCCCGCTGCGCCCCGGAGTCGCCGTCCAGCTTGCGCGCGAGCACCTGCAAACCGGGCGAAACGGGCCCGAGAGGGCTCAGGATGTCGTGCGCGACCCGCCCGGCGAACTGCTCCAACTCCGACGCGCGCGCCTGCTCGATGCGCCGGAGCCGCTCCAGGACGCGCTGGTGCCGCCGTACCAGTACCGCCGCGACCACGCCGCCGACCAGCGCGAGCGACGTCCAGAGCAAGTTCAGCGCGTAGACCAGCCGCAGCGACCGGCCGCGGATCTCCGCCAGGCGCCCGGAAGCGCCGCTGGCCCGGCTCGTTCCCTCGGCAAGCTCGTCCATCAAGAGGTCGCTGAGGCGTCCAGCCGAGCGGCGCGCCTCGGCGGCGTCCGTTCCTGGCCCCTCGCGCTCGAAGCCATCGACCGCAACCGCGAGCTCGGCAGGCAGCGCGGGCTGCGCGGCGACATACCGCCTGAACGCGGCGCGCAGGTCGCCCAGGGCACGTTCCTCGTCTTCGGCCCGGCCCTCTTCGGCCCGCGCGACGATGGCGCGATGCAGCTGCGCTCGCATCTCCACCAGCTCGCCAAGATCATGCAACGACGAGGCGAGCTCCGCGAACGCCGGATCCCGGACCTGCGCGCTGTGGCGCTGGATCCAGATGGGCGTGTACGTGAAACCGGCGATCACCACCGCGAGGACGACGAAGGGCGTAGCCAGCGACAGGTTGCGAATGTGCATCGACACTCCTGGTTTCGCAGCCCTGGCTGAATGCACGCGAAGCGCTGGTTTCGCAACGCGTTGTGTCTATGGAAAGCGTGCTGAAACAATTCGGCTGATTCGATGCAGGCGCATCGAATGCGCGGGCGACGGTGTCGATCCTGAAACGTGGAACCTTCGGTCGCGGAGCACCGCGCGCGTCGCGTCCTGCGCACGCCTCGGTCACGAGGACCAGGGGCACGTATGCCCACGTGACGAATGGCGCGCCTGGCAGGAGTCGAACCTGCGGCCCGCGGCTTCGAAGGCCGCTGCTCTATCCAGCTGAGCTACAGGCGCGTCCGGCGCATTGTACCGCGCGGGGAGGCGGCCGCAGGCGAGGTCGTTTGCCTTGACGGACCCCGGTGCATGATCTAGAAGCCTGCGTTTCCCGGGGTGTTCCGTCCCGGGAGAAATCAGGTGCGCGACGAACACGGGGAGAGGTGGCCGAGAGGCTGAAGGCGCTGGTTTGCTAAACCAGTATACGGCCCAAAGCTGTATCGAGGGTTCGAATCCCTCCCTCTCCGCCACTGCCGCACGAAGGGCCCTTAGCTCAGTTGGATAGAGCGTCGGACTACGAATCCGAAGGCCGCAGGTTCGAATCCTGCAGGGCCCGCCATCCAAGCACCGCAGCCACGGACGTTTCTGCTGGCGCCCGTTCGCCCGCCCGGTTGGCTCCCTCAGCATCGCGGGATCGAGGCCGGCGCAGAGGGCGGAACCGTCAGGAGGAGTTCGCGGTGCAGGACCGCGGCTGAGGAGGCGAGAACCGCGGCCCTGCAGGGCGCCCCACCGACTTCTCTACGTCACAAGGAGAAGGTGGACGT
>DATFUE010000582.1:0-2904 GCA_035261165.1 Myxococcota bacterium | reverse complement strand
CTCGGATAGCCCCCCCTTGAACGAGGTGTAGACCAGCGTCTTCGCGTCGGGCGACCACGAGGGGAACAGGTTGATCGAGCCGTTGTTGGTGAGTCGCCGCTTGCTCGAGCCGTCGGCGTTCATCAGCCAGATCTCTTTGTTGCGCTTGCCGCTGTCGGAGACGTACGCGATCTCCGTCGAGGAGACGCCGCGCCGCCCGGTGAAGCGCTGCACGATGTCGTCGGCGACCAGCCGCGCGAGCATCGAGAGCTCCGCGCGATCGCGCTCGCGGAAGCCCGTGTCTCCGAGCAGGCGACAGCGGGTGGTGTCCCAGACGCGGTAGCGGACCTGCGCGCGCCCCTGCAGATCGCGCAGCTCGCCCTGCACCAGCCCCTCCGCGCCGATCGCCTTCCAGTTGTCGCACGGCACCCCGGGCGCCTCGAAGTCGCGCGTCTCGCGCGGCTCGACGAAGGCCTCGGGGTTCACGTGCACGACCACGCTCGAGTACTCAAGCCCCGCGACCAGCGACCCGTAGAAGTCGTCGGCGAGCCCGCCCGCGCCGCCCGCGAAGTGCTGCACCGCGACCGGGATCGGCCTCTGCGCCGCATTGATGTCGATGCGGATGCGCTGCGCGCTCGCCGGATGCGCAGCGAGGCCGAGTGCGACCGCGGCGAGGAGAGCTCGAGTCACGGGGTGTCCTTCGGATTCAGATTGAAGGTGAAGGACACCGCGTGCGGCGGAGGCGGCAGCGGATTGGACTTGCGCAGCGCGCGCTCGGCCGTGTCGTCGCAGTACGAGTCACCCGAGGACTTCGTGAGGGCGATGTGCGAGAGCTGCCCGCCGCCGTCGACGTCCACGTCGAACTCCGGCACGCCCCTGCAGACGCTCGCCCCCGACCAGTTCGCGCGCACGAAGATCCGCACCCGCGCCACCCAGGGCGAGAGCTCCGGATCGAACGTTCCGGGCGTCGCCTCGGTGCTCGCGGCCGGCGCCTCGCTCGGCGGCGCGGGCGGCGCGTTCTGCGCCTCCTTCGCCTCGACCTGCTCCGTCATCTTCGCGAGCAGCTCTTGCGCGGTCGGCGGCGGCGGCTTCTTCGCCTCGACCGGCACGGGCTTCGGCTTCTCCGGCAGCGCCTTCACCTCTTTCGGAATGACGATTTCCTTCACCACCGGCTTCGGAGGCGGCGCTGGCTCGGGCTCGGGGGGCTTCGGCGGCTCCTTGGGCGGCGGCGCCGGCTTCGCGGGGGCCGGCTTCGGCGCGACCGACTTGGGCATCGAGACCATCTGCACCATCACGGGCGAAGAGGAGATCAGCATGGCGCTCCTCGGCGGCCGCAGCACCAGCGCGAGAAACACGATCACGTGCCCCGCCAGCGAGAACGCCAGCAGCCGCCGGAAGGCGCGGCTCTGCAGCAAGCTCTCGGTCGGGACGTAGAACGAGCTCACGCCTCGGGCTCGGTCACCATGCCGATGCCCGTCGCACCGGCGCCGCGCAAGATCGCGAGTGTCTTTGCCACGGTTCCGTAGGCCACCTTCTCGTCGGCGCGGAGATACACCAAGTGATCTCCGCGTGTCTCGAAGATCGCCTGGAGCTTCGCGCCGAGCTGCTCGAGCGGTACCTGTGCGCTTTGGACGAAGATCTGGCCGTCGCGCTTCACGGTCACGACCAGCGGCTGCTGGTCCGAGCGCAGACCCTTCGACTGCGTCTTGGGCAGGTCGACGTCGATCCCCTGCTCCATCAGCGGCGCGGTGACCATGAAGATGATCAGGAGCACGAGCATCACGTCGACGAACGGAGTCACGTTGATCTCGGAGAGCTGGCGCCGCGGACCGCGGCCGTCTGCGACGTTCATGCCGCGCGCGCAGCCGTGCGCCGCAGCACGTCGGAGAACTCGAGCCCGAACGTCTCGAGCCGCGCAGCCAGCCGGTTGAGGCGCGCGCTCGTGTAGTTGTAGCCGACCGCCGCGGGGATCGCGGCCGCGAGCCCGAAGGCCGTCGCGACCAGTGCTTCCGCGATGCCCGGCGCCACCACCGCGAGACTCGCCGAGCCCGCGGCGCCGATCTGCTGGAACGAATTCATGATGCCGATGACCGTTCCGAACAACCCGACGAACGGGCCGGAGCTCGCGATCGTCGCCAGGAACGAGAGGCCGCGCTCCAGGCGGTGCAGCTCTTCGCCGCGGATCCAGCCGAGCCGGCTGATCACGCCCTCGACCTGGTCGCGGGTCACGCGCCCGCTGGCGCCCTGGATCTTCTCGAGCCGCGCCAGCTCCGTGTAGCCCGCGCGGAACACGGTCGCGAGGGGGCTCGAGGGGTGCTTGCGCGCGACCTCGTAGGCGTTCTCGAGCGAGCTCTCGAGGTACGCCTCGACGAAGTCCTCGGTGTCCCGCTCCGCGGCGCGCAGCTCGCGGAACTTCATGATCATGATCGCCCACGACGAGACCGACGCGAGGATCAGCAGCAACAGTACCGCCGATACGATCGGACTCGAGCCGAGGATGTAGTCGAGCATTCGGTGGGCCCCCCGGGGGGAGGGAAAAACGGAGCTCGGGGACGAGCTCTCGGGGAGGACGGAAGCTAGGGAGAACGCGCTGGAGCGTCAACGCGCACGGGCTACGCTGTCGCGCGCGCATCCGCATTTTCGGGAGGGAAGCATGGAGATCGACGTTCAGCGCAAGGACCTCGTCGCCGCCGCGGGCGACGCGGTCGTGATTCCGCTCACCAAATCCGACGGGCCGCCGCGCCTGCTGCGCGAGCTCGACGAGGCGCTCGGCGGCCTGTGCGCTCGTTTGTTCGCTGCCGGCGACTTCACGGGCAAGAGCGGCGAGGTGTCGTCTCTGCCGGTGACTGGCATCGCCGCGAAGCGGCTGGTGCTCGTCGGGCTCGGCGAAGAGAAGAGCGCGAGCCGCGAGACGCTGCGCGCGGC
>DATFUE010000581.1:0-2735 GCA_035261165.1 Myxococcota bacterium | reverse complement strand
GAGCGCCCTGACGACCCGGCTGAAGCGAGCGGGCATGGGAGCAGCGTATCACCCAGGCTTCGTGCCCACGAATATCTCGTACTTCCCCGGCTCGAGCTCGGAGTGATCGAACGGCACGACGCGCGCCTCGAAGCCGACGAGCGCGAGCAGTCGCAGCCAGTCGTCGCGCGAGAAGAGTCCTTCGACGTGGCGGTCGTGCTCGACGTGCACCGACCCATCGCTCGAGCGAAGCAGATAGGCGTAGTCGACGCTGTAGGTCGTGTCGTTGGGATCCGGATCCCAGGTCCACTCCACGTAGCGGAGCCCGCGCCCATCTGCGCCGTCATGGCCGCCGTGGTCCGTCGACGGGCCAAACGTCTCTCGCACGTGGTCGGGCGCGAAGATCGCCGCCCCGCCCGGGCGGCAGTGCGTGAACGCGGTCTCGAGCGCCGCGCGCAGGTCCGCCTCCGAAGTCATGTAGACGATCGCGTCGTGAACGAACACGCCGTCGAACTCGCGCCCGAGGCGCAGGCTCCGCATGTCGCCCTGCACGTGCTCGCACTCCGGGTTCAGCGCGCGACTCACTTCGAGCATCTGCGGCGAGAGGTCGACCAGAACCATCGCGAAGTGACTCTTCATGTACGACGCATTGTTCCCGCCGCCGCTCCCCAGCTCGAGCAGCGTGCGAAGCGGCCGCCGACACGCGGCCACGAGCGTCTCTCGATAGAACGCCGCTTCCTCCGCGTAGTTCTCCGGGGCGGACATCAGCGGCCACCAGGAGGCGAGCGCGGAATACAGCTTCGACGTCACGCGACCAGTCTTGCACGGCTAGTCGGCGAGCCGCTCCTCGAGCTCGGCGATCGCGACCTGCCACTCCGCCGGGGTCGAGTCTTCCCAGAGCTCGCGGAGCTCCGAGCCTTTGCTGGTCGCGACGCGCGTGACGGCCTTGCGCGCGAGCGCCAGTCTCTCCGTCCCCGCCTCGCGCGGTTGCTTCGCCGCCCAGGCCGCGATGCCCTCGGGCAGGGTCGGCGACGGGCTCCCGGCGACCGCCGCGACCACCTCGGCGGCCGCGATCGCGATCGCACCCTCCGGCGCCTCGACGTAGCGCGAAGCGATCGCCCGCTCGAGTGACTCGATGACCGAGCTCATCGACGGTGACTCCTCGAACTCCGCGGCCCAATCCTCGGCGTCGTCGTTGTCGAACGAGCCCACGTCCCACGCGCCCATCTGCCTTCTCCTCTACTCCCGCAGCGACATGTGCACGTTCACCCAGTAGCGCGGCTCCGGCGGGGCGGGGTACTCGTCGTTCGCGATGGCCTCGCGCACGCACTCGGCGAACTTCGTGCTCGGCTCGATCAGGACTTTCTGGAGTCTGCCGCCGTCCCCGACTCGGGCGACGATCTCGACGGTGCCGATCTCGCTGGGGCCCAACCCGCGCATGCAGGGCGCGACCGATTCCTTGAATCTGTTCGCGAAGCTCGCCCCGAAGAGCTGGTCGTACTTCGCCCCCTCGGGTGTCTTCACGTTCTGCGTGGCCTCGTGCAGCGCCGACGCGAAGTCCGCGTCGGCGCCTTCGTCCGCCGAGTTCGGAGCGTATCCGGCGACGATCCCCAGGCCGATCGCGAGTGACGCGACCAGCAACAGTGCGCAGCCGGCGAAGATTTTCTCGTGGAGCGAGAGGCCGAGCCAGCGATCGTTGGCCTCTGTTGAGAGATAGGGCCCCTTCCGCAGATCCGCGAGAACGAGCTCGCGCTCCTCGCCGGCGATGAGCCTCGCGACCGCACTTCCGAGGTGACTCGCGGCCACCCTCCGGTCTCTCGTGTGCTGGATCGCGGCGAGCGCGATGAGCGCGGCGCTCCCGGCGAAGGCCCACTTCCCGATCGCCAGCAGCCGACCCGCGGCCTCCAACGTGACGTCCACGTCGGCCAGCGCGTCGATGCCGAGGATCGCGCCGATGAAGACCGCCACGGACACGGTCAGGACGAGCACGCCGACCTGTCGGTGGACCGCGTGCAGCCGCCGCACGTGCTCGTCGCGCACCCCGATGAGCAGGTCGATCAGCTTGTCGTCGCTCGGCACCGGCATCCGCGGGCTCCTCCTCGACGCCGCCCGCGTGAGCGTATCACCGCCCGCTACCCGCGCGCGGCGCCTGCGAAGTCGCGCATCCAGGCCGCGCGAACGGCGCGCAGCAGCGCGGGATACACGATGAAGCGTCGGAACGGGTCGATGAGTCGCATGTAGAAGGGGGTGATCCGGCCGACGGACCGGACGTAGATCGCCCAGTACAGGCGATAGCCGTCGGCCCGCTCCACGAGCGCGTAGCTCGAGACGGCGTGCACCGTTGCATTCCAGATCTCGCTCGCCGACTCACGCGGCCGGACGTACAGAACGCGGAAGGGCCCCTCCGCGGTGCCGGGCGGCACGAGTGAGCTCTTGCGATCCGACTCTGTGAGTCGATCCCGGAAGATCGGCGGCGGGTCCTTGTGCTCGCGCACGCGCTCCCAGCCGAAGACCCGTCCGATCGCAAAGCGCAGCCAGAACAGAAACCGAACCGCCGCGTTCGACCGCACGAGTCGCTCCGAGAGGATGCCCTGCAAGTCGGACAGTGTGAGCCCGGGCCGCCCGCCGGGCAGATCGACGGACCAGACATCGTGGAGCGGAGTTCCGCGCAGGACCTCGTGCACGCGGAGCTCGAGGCGGTTCCACTCGTCGGGGCTGGCTCTCATGGATCGCTCCTCGCGACAGCATACGCGGAT
>DATFUE010000580.1:0-2016 GCA_035261165.1 Myxococcota bacterium | reverse complement strand
CAGCTCCGCAGCGACGTCGGGCTCGCGCCGGAGCACAGGCGCCCCTTCGGGCAGAGCGGTCACGGCGGCGAGTGCGCCCGCGAGGAGCGCCGTGCGGAGGGGCATGCGCGCGGAAAACTAGCAGAGGAAACCGTGCCGCGGAGCGGAGCGTATTCTAAATTGGCGAGGCCGAAGGAGCCCGAGATGACCCGCTTCGTGCGACTCATCGGCTCCATGCTGTGCGCGTGCGCAGTCGCCCTCCCCGGCGCCGCGCGCGCCGACGAGCCGGCGGCCTCGGTGGCGGGCGACGCGCTGGCGACCCCCGCGCCCCCGGACCCCACGGCGCTCGCCGAGACCTACTTCGACCAGACCGAGCGCTTCGACGCCTTCCTCACTTACGAGGTGAAGCGCGGCCCGGCCAGCGCGCTGTTCACGATCGCACGCCGCTGGCGCGACGGCCTCGCCGAGCTGCTGTTCGACGTTCGCGAGCCCGCCTCGTTCTCCAAGTGGGCGATGCTGATGCGCGAGACACGCGGCGGATCGGACGACCTGTTTCTGTTCGCCGGCACCGCGACCGACGGCAAGGTGCGCCGGCTCGCCTCGTCGCAGATCGAGCGCCAGGCCGTCTTCGAGCTGATCGCGCTCGGCGACTATCGGCCGACGGCGCGGGGCGAGCTGAGCTACGAGCTCGGACCCGACGAGCTGGTCGACACCGTCCCGTGTCGCGTGGTGATCGCGCGCTCCGCGGGATCGAACCTGGGCTTCGACCGGCTCGAGCTCGTGTTCACCGCGGACACGAACCTTCTGCTGCAGTCGCGCGTCTTTCGCCGCGACAAGGAAGTGCGCCGGCTCTCCAGCACACCCGACGACTACCGGGACTTCGGAGAACGCCGCCTCCCGATGCGCCGCATCGCCCGCCGCTGGGCCGACGGCGGCGAGACCGAGATCGTGCTGCAGCGCATGGTCGAGACCGGCGATCTACCCGATGCCCTCTTCAGTCACTTGAACCTGCGCGTGCAGCGCTTCCCGCAGTTCTGACTCGCAGGCCTGCCCTACCCCACCAGCTTCGCGAGTATCTTCCCAGCCTCGCGCGGGTCTTCCTCGAGCACGGTCGCGGAGTGCAGGGTCGCGCCCGCCTCTTCTTCCTGCTGCAGGCGCTCTACACATTCCTCTGTAGAGCCGGCGAAGCCGAGGCGTGACATCATCGCGGGCGGGACGGCGGCGGCGGCCTTCTCGGGTCCGCCTTCGGCCCAGGCGGCGCGGACGCGGTCGGCCTCGGCCTGGAAGCCCTGGCGCGAGAGCTGGCGGTAGTAGAAGTCGCCCATGCGCGCGCAGTAGAACGCGAGCGTGCCGGCGGAGCGGCGCAGGGCCAACTCCCGCTGCGCGGGCGTGTTCGCGACGGTGACTCCACCGGGCGCGCGCGTGGTGAACTGCTTCGGGTCGCGGCCGGCTTCGCGCACCCACTGATTCACGTTCGCGACTTCCTTCGCGAGCTGGTCGATCGGGATCATCACCGGCATCCAGCCATCGGCGAGCTCCGCGGTCATCTTCACGCTCTTCGGGTTGAGCGTCGCGAGATAGATCGGAACTTCCTTGCGCACCGGATCGAAGCGCAGGGTGAAGCCGCGCTCGAGCTTGAAGATCTCGCCCGAGTACTTCACCGGCTCGTGTTTGAAGAACAGGCGCAGGAGCTCGACGGTCTCGCGCATGCGGCGCAGGGCGGGCTGGAACGGGACGCCGTGGAAGTGCTCGATCACGTTCGGGCCGCTGTTGCCGAGCCCGATGATCACGCGGCCGCCCGACAGCTCGTCGAGCGTGGCGAAGTGCTGCGCGAGCGCCGCGGGCGTTCGTGAGTAGATGTTGACGATGCCGGTCCCGAGCTTGATGCGCGTGGTGCGCTCGGCCACCTGAGTCAGCAGTGAGAACGCATCGCGCCCCCAGGCTTCTGCCGCCCAGAGTGAATCAATCCCGGCATCTTCCGCGAGCTTCGCGCGCGCAAATGCGCGCTCGCGATCGAGATTTCCCTGCCAGTCGAAC
>DATFUE010000579.1:0-3181 GCA_035261165.1 Myxococcota bacterium | reverse complement strand
GGGATTCCCACCGCCAGCACCCGCGACTACGCGATCGGCGGTGCGACTTCGGGACTCACCGGTATCGGAGGCCCGCTGACGGGTCTGCTCACCCAGGTGAACGGCTTCGCGGCCGCGCCGGTGAGCCTCGGCACCACGACTCTCTACACCGTGTGGGCGGGCGGCAACGACGCCATCAACGCGGCGCTCACGGGGGGCGACCCGATCGCGTCGGCCGCGCAGGCCGCGGTGAACATCGCTAATGCGGTGACTCAGCTGGCGGGCACGGGCGCTCAGTATTTCCTGGTGCCGAACTTGCCGAACGGCGGCTTGTTCCCGATCACGGCTCAGCTTGGCGCGGACCCCGCGGCCGCGAACCTGCTCACGAACTTCTTCAATGGCCAGCTCGACGCGGCGCTCGCGCCGCTCGCGAGCTCGCTCGGCATCACCATCTACCGGCTCGACGCCTACGCGCTCTTCCAGGCGATCGTGGCCAACCCCGCCGCCTACGGATTCACCGACGTCACCAATCCGTGCAAGGTGGCAGGCGTGGTCTGCGCGAATCCGGACCAGAGCTTGTTCTGGGACAACGTGCACCCCACGACGCGAGCTCACGGCTTCATCGCCGCGACAGGCCTCGCGGTGGTGCCGGAGCCCGAGGTCGCGGCGCTCGCCGCGGCCGCGCTGTTCGCGCTCGTGCTGACGGCTCGCGCGCGCCGCGCTCAGCTCTCGATGCGCTGAAAGAGCGGCTTCTCGCCGCTCTTTGCGGTGCGCGCGAGGCGCACGCGCATCTCCTCGGCCGCGCCGGGGATGAACGGCGCGAGCTCGTGGGCCACGACCTTCAGTGTCTCGAAGAGTGAGTGGAAGAGGGCGTCGAGCGCGGCGGGGCTCGCCGTGCCGGCCTGCTCGGCCTTGTAGAGCTCCCAGGGCTTGCGCCGCTCGATGAACTTGTTGGCCTCCGAGACGAGGCTCCAGACCGCGTCCAGCGCGCCGCGGAAGTCGAAGTCCTCGATCCGCTCGTCGACCCGCGCGGCAACGGTGGCGATCTCGCGCTCCATCTTTGATGCGTCGGGATCCCAGCTTCCCGCGGGCACCACGCCGCCGCGGTACCGGACGAGCATCGCGGTGGTGCGGTGCAGGAGGTTCCCGAGGTCGTTCGCGAGGTCCTCGTTCGCGCGCTGGATCAGGCGCGCGACGCTGAAGTCCGCGTCCCCCGCCTGCGGCACGTCGCGCAGCAGCCACCAGCGCAGCGCGTCGCGCCCGAAACGCGCCGCGATCTCGAACGGGTCGGCGGTGTTGCCGAGTGACTTCGAGATCTTCTGGCCCTCGACCGTGAGATAGTCGTGCACCAGGATGCGCTGCGGCAGCGGCTGCTTCGCCGAGAGCAGGAGCGCCGGCCAGTAGATCGCGTGGAAGCGCAGGATGCCCTTGCCGATCACGTGCACGCGGTTCTCGTTCTCGACCCAGAAGCGCCGGTAGAGTGATTCGTCCGCGCCGCCGTAGCCGAGCGCGCTGATGTAATTGCCCAGAGCGTCGAACCACACGTACATGATCTGTGACTCGTCGCCGGGCACCGGAATGCCCCAGCCGTGCGCGCGCTCCGCCGAGCGCGAGATGCTGAAGTCGTCGAGCCCGCGCTCGATGAAGCGCAGCATCTCGTTCTTGCGCGACACCGGCTGCACGCGCACCACGTCGCGCGAGATCAGGTCGTGCAGCCGGTCCTGGTACTTCGAGAGCGCGAAGAAGTAGTTCTCCTCGGACACGCGCACGGGCACGGTCTGGTGCTCCGGGCACTTCCCGTTCTCGAGCTCCGACTCGAGATAGAACTGCTCGCAGCCCACGCAGTAGAGCCCCTCGTAGTTCTTCTTGTACACGTCGCCCGCATCCACGCACGCGCGCCACAGCCGCTCACACCCCGGCCGATGCCGCGGGTCCGCGGCGGTGCGGATGAAGTCGTCGTTCGAGAGATTGAGCCCGTCGTGCAGGTCCGCGAAGCGCTGCGCGTTGATACGCACGAACTCCGCGACGTCCATGCCGATCGCCTCCGCCGACTGCACGTTCTTCAGCGCGTTGTCGTCGGTGCCCGTCAGGAAGCGCACCTCGCGCCCGCGCAGCCGCGCATGCCGCGCGAGCACGTCCGTCTGCACGGACTCGAGCGCATGCCCCACGTGCGGCGGCGCGTTGACGTAGGGGATGGCGGTGGTGACGTAGAAGCGGTTGCCGGGCATGGTGGCTGAGTATGATGGGGGAGGTCCGGGGGCGCCAATCAGCGTAGAATTCGCTCGATGAAGGTGCTCGCCGTTGCCCTGCTCACCTTCGCTCTGGCGGGCTCCTCACGCGCGCAGGTGCTCGGCCCGGGTGACTCGTCGCGCTCGATCGACGTGAGCGGGACGACGCGCAGCTATCTCGTGCACGTGCCCCCGAGCTACACCGGCGCGACTCCGGTCCCGCTGGTCGTCGACTACCACGGCTTCACGTCCACCGCGGGCGTACAGGCGGCGATCTCCGGCTTCAAGGTGCTCTCCGACACGGCGGGCTTCATCGTCGTTCATCCCCAGGGCCTCGGGAACGCCTGGAACGGCGGCATCTGCTGCTCGACGGCGAACGACGACGTGGCCTTCACCCGCGCGCTGGTCGCGAAGATGCACCAGGAGGCCGCGATCGACGCGCGGCGCGTGTACGCTACGGGGCTCTCGAACGGCGGCGCGATGTCCCAGCGGCTCGCGTGCGAAGCGGCGGATCTCTTCGCCGCCGCCGCGCCCATGGCCTTTCCGATCTCGATCAGCCCGCCGTCGAGCTGCGTGCCCTCGCGGCCGATCCCGGTGCTCACCTTCATGGGACTCACCGACACGATCGTGCCGTACAACGGCGGCTCGTTCCCCTCGGCGGCGACCACCTTCACTCACTGGCGCAACACGAATCAGTGCGGCGCCGGCACACCCGAGGTGCACGACGTGACGGGCGCGAGTTACTGTGACATCGACCTGAGCTGTACGGCAGGCGTGCAGGTGGGCCTGTGCAGCATCACCTCGACCAGCGGCGCCCCGTACGCCGGCCACGTGCTGTACATCAATCCGGACCTCAACCTGTCCGTGGTCGCCTGGAACTTCCTCTCGCAGTACTCGCTGCCGGCGCCCGTGCCCGCGCTTCCGGGGGCCTGGCCCGCGGTGCTCGGCGCGCTGCTGTTCGCGGCGAGCGCGCG
>DATFUE010000578.1:0-4028 GCA_035261165.1 Myxococcota bacterium | reverse complement strand
GCGTTCGGCGAGGAGGGAGACCTCGCGCGGCGCGGCGCGATGTTGGACGAGGGCCTGGCCGTGCTGGCGGGGCTCTGGTCGGGCGAGCGCTTCCGCTTCGCGGGAACACACTTCAGTGTCGGCGACGCGTGCTTCCGGCCGACCGCCGCGCAGCGCCCGCGGATTCCCGTATGGATCGCGGCCTACTGGCCGAATCTCCGCCCCCTGCGACGCGCGGCCGCCTGGGACGGGGTGTTCACGCTGTTCCGCGACGGCGCGCCGCGCGACGTCGAGCAGCTCGCCGAGGCGGTCGCCTACGTGCGCGGGCGGCGCGCGCCGGAAGCGGGCGCGTTCGACGTCGTGTACTGCGGCGAGCCCGGCGTGAGTCCCGAGCCATACGCGCGCGCGGGCGCGACCTGGTGGCTCGCGCGAGTCGCTCCCGAGGCGACGCTCGATGCGACTCGGGCGCTCATTGCAGAGGGGCCTCCGCGCCCGTGAGCGCCGCGAGGTGGCGGGTCGCGCGCTCGACGTGCATGCCCGAGCCCTGCGCGCGCGCCAGGGCGAGCACCCGCTGCCAGGTCCTGATCTGCAGCTCGCGCTCCACGCCGCTGCGCTCGTAGACGAGCGCGAGGTTGTTCCAGGTCGAGATGTAGCCGGGCTCACCCTCGAGCGAGGCGAAATACTCCTCGATCGCCGGCTCCCACTGACCCCGCTCCTTGTACGCGTTGCCGAGGTTGAAGTGCGCCATCGTGAGGTCCTCGGCTGGAACGCGGAAATTCACCGCGAACGCCGCGACCCCCAGCGCCGCCGCCCCGACGGCGACGAGCCGCGTCTGGCGCGCGCGTACGGCGTCCCAGAGCGCGACCGGAGTCACTCCTGCGAACACCGCGAGCACCGGCAGTGCAGGCAGGCGGTAGCGCGAAAGGGCGATGAACAGCACCGCGGTGGCGAAGTGGACCGCGAGCGCGAGATACAGCGGCACGAGCGCGTGCCAGCGCCGCAGCGACAGGGCGATCCCCGCCAGCGCGAGCGGCGCGAGCACCCCGAACTCGACGAGCGGCAGGCGCAGCAGCCATGACGTCGGGCGCGCGAGCGTGACCGAGCGGACGTCCCACGCCTCGAACGCGCTCCAGAACAAGCGCGCCTTCGCGAACCCGAGCGCGAGCGCGGCCGCGGGATTCGCGGCGACCCAGTCCCGGGCCTGCCCGCGCCAGTAACTCGACACCTGGGAGGCGGGCAGGCTCGTCCGGCCGAGGCGCTCCTCGGCGACCGCGCGGTAGGCGTTCTTCTGCTCGATCGGATCGTCGGCAAGCGCGCGCGGAAGGAAGCTCGGCACGCCGTAGACGCCGTTGGCTTCCGGGTTCCAGCCCGTGTAGAGGACGATCCCGCCGGTGGAGTTCACGACCACGAAGTCATGCGCGGCGAACCAGTTGTGCAACGTCGCCGGCAAGATGCAGAGCGCAAGCGCCCCGAGATATGCCGCGGGCAGCAGCGCGCCACGCGCAGCTGACTCGCGCCCGCGCAGCGACAGCCACGCCCACGCCGCGAACGGCGGCGCGAACAGCAGCACGTTCTGGCGCGCCAGCGCCGAGAGCCCGAGCGCCGCGCCGGCGAGCGCAAAGCGCAGCGACCCGCGCGCGTCACCTGGACCCTCCAAGGCGCGCACCGCCGTCCACACCCACACGGCGCAGAGCAGGGTCTGCAGCGCCTCGACCAGCGGCGCGCCCCCGTAGAAGATCTCCATGCGATAGAAACACGCGAGCGCGGCCGCGACCAGAGCGACGCGCAGGTCGAAGAGCCTACACGCAAGTGCGTAGACCACGGCGCAGGTCGCCGCGCCAAAGAGCGCGTTCAGCACGAGCGGCCACAGGAAGCTCGGGCCGACGAGCGCGTACGTTCCCCCCAGCATGTAGCCGTAGAGCGGCGACAGGAAGAACGCTTCGCTGCCGAGCCACTCCCCGCCGGCGATGCGCTTGGCCCAGTCGACGTAGATCAGCGAGTCGACGGACGGCTGGTCGTAAAACGGATCGTTCGCCACGACCTGCTGCAAGTGCAGCAGCCGCACCGCCAGGGCCAGCGCGAAGACGCCAACGCCGATCCAGCGCTCCCGCCTCATCGCCCTACGCTACGAGTGAAGCACCCTTCGGGTCAACGCGGACCCGCAAGCGGAGCGCGCAGCGAGGCGCAGCCGAGCGCAGGCGGGAGGCCCGCGGACGCCCGCGGGCCGTACGCCGCTAAGTGATGGCGTCGAGGCCCGTGAGTTCCTTGCCGAGAATCAGCGTGTGGATGTCGTGCGTGCCTTCGTAGGTGCGCACGGTCTCGAGGTTCACCATGTGGCGCATCGAGCAGTAGTCGTCGACGATGCCGTTGGCGCCGAGCATGTCGCGCGCGAGCCGAGCGATCTGCAGGGCGACGTCGACATTGTTCATCTTGGCCATCGACACCATCGAGTGATGCAGCTTGCCCGCGTCTTTGAGTCGCCCGAGCTGCAGCGCGAGTAACTGCGCCTTCGTGATCTCGGTCGCCATGAACGCGAGCTTCTGCTGTGGAATCTGCAGCGAGGCCAGCGGCCGATCGAACACGATGCGCTCCTTCGCGTAGCGCAGCGCCTCCGAGAAACACGCCTGCGCCGCGCCGATCGCACCCCAGGCGATGCCGTAGCGCGCCTGCGAGAGACAGCCGAGGGGGCCCTTCAGCCCCTTCACGCGCGCCAGCCGATTCGCCTCCGGCACCTCGACGTCGGCCAGGAACAACTCACTCGTGATCGAGGCGCGCAGCGAGAACTTGCCCTTCATGTCGCGCGCCTCGAAGCCGCGGGTGCCGCGCTCGACCAGGAAGCCCTGGATGTCGTCGTCGGTCCTGGCCCAGACGATCGCCAGGTCCGCGACGGAGCCGTTGGTGATCCAGCGCTTGGTGCCGTTCAGCAGCCACTTGTCACCCTTGCGCACCGCCTTGGTCAGCATGCCGCCCGGATTCGAGCCGTAGTCCGGCTCGGTGAGTCCGAAGCAGCCGATGACCTCGCCCGCCGCCATGCGCGGCAGCCAGCGCTCCTTCTGGGCGTCGCTGCCGTAGGCGTAGATCGGGTACATGCACAGCCCGCCCTGGACCGAGGCGAAGCTCCGCAGGCCCGAGTCACCGCGCTCGAGCTCCTGCATCACGAGCCCGTACGCGACGTTGTTCATGCCGGCGCAGCCGTAGCCGTGCAGGTTCGCGCCGAACAGACCGAGCTCGGCCAGCTTGGGGACGAGCTCCATGGGGAAGGAGCCGTCCTGCCGGACGTGCTTCACCACGACCGGCAGGAACTCCTTGTCGACGAACTCGCGCACCGTGTCGCGGGCGATCCGCTCCTCGGGCGCGAGTGAGTCCTCGATTCGATAGAAGTCGAGGGCGTCGAAGGACATGTCGTCTCCTCCAGGATGTCGTTTCTGACCTCCCGAAGGAGCGCGACTCAGCCGGCCTCGGAGTGTCCCTGCGAGACCGGCCGGCCCTCGGAGAGGTCGGTGATTTGCTTCGAGATCTTGTTGAGCCGCTTGTTCAGCTTCTCGATCTCGGACTTCGACGCAATACCAAAGACGTCGTAGATCTGCGAGCGGGTTTCCTCGACGCGGGAGCCCAGGTCCTTGTAGCCCCGCTCGGCGCGCTTGAAGACTTCGCTCTCCTGCACGCGCTCTTGAAGCTGCTCGGCGCGCTTGCGCACCTCGCGCTCCACGCGCTGCCGCTGATGGTCGAAGCGCTCGCGCAGGTCCTGGAGTTGCTCGTCCAGGGACTTCAGTGCATCGTTGAAGCGCTCGAATCCGGTCGCTCGTACGCTGGCCATCTTGGGCCTCCTTCAAGGGGGTGACGGCGGCGCACAATAACACAGTGCGTCACGAGGTCAAGCCTCCTCTTTTTCGTGCAATTTTCGATGGTTGCGGGCGAAGCCGACCCGAAGCTCGGCGGCGATTCAACGCGCCGAGTCGAAGTCCGCGGACTACCAGCGGAAGGCGAGCGAAGTCACCATCGGACGAGCGCGGAGCCCCAGGTGAAGCCCGAGCCGAAGCCGGCCATCG
>DATFUE010000577.1:0-9866 GCA_035261165.1 Myxococcota bacterium | reverse complement strand
CGCTTCGCGCACGCGCTGCTGCGCGCGATCCTGTACGACGACATGCCCGGCAGCGAGCGCGTCGCCGCGCACCGGTGCGCCGCCGAGCTGCTCTCCGCGCTGGGCGGCAGCGCGCGCCACAGCGAGATCGCACACCACTTCTACCGCTCGCTGCCGGCGGGCGAGTACCGGCGCGCGATCGCCGCGGCGCGGCGCGCGGCCGATGCCGCCGCGCGCGTGCAGGCCTTCGAGGACGCAGTCACCTACTACGAATGGGCGCTCGAGGCGCAGGCGCTCGACCCAGAGACGAACGCGCGCGAGCGCGCGGATCTGTTGTTCGCCTGCGGCAGCTCCGAGCGGCTCGCGGGCCGCTACGAGCGCGCGCGGCGCACGCTTGCGGCCGTGGTCGAGATCGCGAGTCAGCACGGCTACGGTGACTTGCTGCTGCGCTCTGCGCGCGTGCTGCGCCCGACGCACGCGGTCGGGGCGATCCCCGATCGCCTGGTGCGCTCGGCGCTCGAAGAGGTGCTGCGCACCTCGGGCGACCGGCCGGATCCCCAGCGCATCAGCGCGCTCTCACAGCTCGCCTGCGTCCCGCCGTACGCGCACGACATGCAGCGCAGCGACGAGCTCAGCGCGGAAGCGGTCGATCTGGCGCGCAAGCTGGGCGACGGCGCCGCGCTGTGCGAGGCGCTTTCCGCGCGGCTCCACTCACTCTCGGGACCGGATCGCGTCGACGAGCGCCTCGACGTCGCGCGCGAGCTGCTCGAGCACGACGGCCGGAGCCCGTGGCTGAAGGCCGAGGCGCACAGCGCGCGCATCGGCGCGTTCCTGTACCGCGGCGATCTGTCCGCCGCCGACGCCGCGCTGCGCGAGCTCGAGCTCGCGGTTCACGAGGCCCGCTTTCCGGAGGCGATCTGGTTCCACGACCGGATCCGGAATCAGCGCCGCGTCCTCGATGGTGAGTTCGAGGTCGCGCGCGCGGCGTGCAAGGAGCTGGGCGCGCGCGCCAAGCGCATGGGCCTGTCGTACGGCGCGCTGTTCACGGACGCGCAGCGCAACTCGATCGCGCTCGCCGAACGGGGCATCGAAGCGGCGCGCGACTGGAACGTGCAGGCGCTGTTCGCGCTCGGCGACGTGCTGCAGCCCAGTTTCCGCGCAGGATTCGTCGCACTCTGCGCCGAGCTCGGACACGAGAGGGATGCGCGGCGCATGTTCGAGACGATGAGCGCGCGCGACTTCGCGGACGTGCCGAGAGACATCGGCTACCTGAACGCGCTCGCGCACCTCGCGCGCGCGGCGGTTCTGCTCGCTGACTTCCAGCGCGCCGAGCGACTCTACGAGCGGCTCGCCCCCTACGCGCTCTTCAACACGCCGAACAGCTTGCTGTTCTACGAGGGCTCGGCGTCTCACGCGCTCGCCGGAGTCGCGGCCGCGCTCGGCTGGGACGAGCGCGCCGAGGCTCACTTCGAAACGGCCTTGCACCAGAACGAGCGCTTCGGCGCGCGCCCGCAGCTGGCGCGCTCGGCCCTCGAGTACGCGCAGTGGCTGGCGCGGCGCCGCGGCGCGGGCCGGGCGCGCCCGGTCGCTGCGCGCGCGGCGAGACTCGCGAGCGAGCTCGGCATGGACTGGGTCGGGGCCGCAGCCGCGCCGCTCGCCGGCTAGCGAAGGTGCGCCCCCACTTCGGTTAGCATGAGGGGATGCTGCGCCGGTCTGCACTCCCCTGGGTGGCCATTCCCTTGGCCGCACTCTGCCTCGCGGGCTGCAAACGCGGCGCGCAGGGCGGCTTCGCGCCGCCGCCGCCCGTGGTCGAGGTGATCACGGTCGAGCCCGAGACGATTCGCGACACGATCATTCTGGTCGGCCAGCTGGAGTCCGAGCACTCGGTCGAGCTGCGCCCCGAGATCGACGGCATGGTCGAGTCGATCGAATTCGTCGAGGGCCAGACCGTGAAGAAGGGCGACGTGCTCTTCGGCCTGCGTGACTCCGAGCAGCGCGCGCACGCCCGCGAGGCCACGGCGCGCGCGAAGCTCGCCGAGGAGATCTTCCGGCGCATCAGTCTCCTGGCGGCGCAGGAAGTCTCGGCGCGCGTCGAGTTCGACCGAGCGCAGGCGGAGCTCGAGGTCGCGCGCGCGGAGGCCCAGCTGCGCGAGGTCGAGCTCGAGAAGACCAAGGTGCGAGCGCCCTTCGACGGCGTGGTCGGCCTGCGGCTCGTCTCGCCGGGAGAGCGCGTGCGCCGCAGCACGCCCCTCGTGAAGGTCGACGCGGTCGATCGACTGCAGCTCGTGTTCGCGGTGCCCGAGATCGGCGTGCCATTCGTGCGCACGGGCATGCCGGTGACCGTCACGGTGAAGCCGTTCCCCGAGATTCGCTTCGCCGGCGAGGTGTTCTTCGTGTCACCCACGCTCGACGCGACGACGCGCCGTCTGACCTTGAAGGCGTGGGTTCCGAATCCGGGGCGCAAGCTGCAGCCGGGGCTGTTCGCGAACCTCGAGGTGCAGCTCGCGGAGCGACCGAACGCGGTGGTGGTCCCGGACGCGGCGATCCTGGTCGACCAGGGCGGCTCGTTCGTGTGGCGCATCGGCGCCGACGGGAAGGCGACGCGCGCGCCCGTCGAGATCGGCCTGCGCAAGGCGGCGCGCGTGGAGATCGCGAGCGGCCTCGAGGCGGGCGATCGCATCGTCTCGGCGGGCACGCAGAAGGTGACTGAAGGGGCGGCCGTCGTCGTGGCCGAGACGGACCCGGCCGCGGCGGAAGTCGCGGAGCCCGGCGAGCCGGCGTCGGGCGGAAAGGGCGGCGGATGAGGCTTCCCGAGCTCTGCATCGAGCGGCCCGTGCTGACGACGGTGATGTCGCTCTCGATCGTGATCGTCGGAACGATCGCGCTCCTGCGCCTTCCGAACCGGGAGCTGCCCGACGTCGACCCGCCGGTCGTGGCGGTCACCACCGTGTATCTCGGCGCCGCGCCGGAGGTCGTCGAGACCTCGGTCACGCAGGTGCTCGAGGACCAGCTGATCGGGATCGAGGGCATCAAGCACGTCACTTCGGTGTCGCGCGAGCAGGTGTCACAGATCAGTGTCGAGTTCGAGCTGTACCGGGACGTGGACGCCGCGGCGGCCGACGTGCGCGACCGCGTCGCGCGGGCGCGCAGCACCCTGCCGCAGGACGTCGAGGAGCCGGTGATCGCCAAGCGCAGCGCCGACGCGCGACCGATCCAGTGGATCGCGCTCTTCGGGGGCGGTCTCTCGCAGATCGATCTCTCGACCCTGGCGGAGACGCGGCTGCGCGATCGGCTCGCCAAGCTGCCGGGGGTCGCGGAGGTCTGGCTCGCGGGCGAGCGGCGCTACGCGATGCGCATCTGGATCGACAACACGCGACTCACCGGGCAGGGGCTGACGATCGCCGACGTCGCCGCGGCGCTGAAGCGCGAGAACGTCGACATCCCGTCGGGCCGCATCGAGGGCACCAACCGCGAGTTCACGGTGCGCACGCCCGGCGAGATGAAGACCGCCGACGAGTACGAGTCACTGATCCTGGCCGAGACGGATTCCGGGCCGGTGCGCCTGCGCGACGTGGGTCGCGCCGAGGTGGGCGCCGAGGACGACCGCAAGCTCGTGCTCTTCAACGGCCTGCCGGCCGTCGCGCTCGGCATCGTGAAGCAGTCGAAGGCGAACACGCTCGACGTCGCGGCCGCTGTGCGCGCGGAGCTCGCCGCGCTGTCGAGCGAGCTGCCCGAGGGCGTGCAGACCGATCTCGCGTTCGACTCGTCGATCTTCGTGCAGCGCTCGATCGAGGACGTGAGTCGCACCATCTTCGAGGCGATCGTCCTGGTGGTGGTGGTGATCTACCTGTTCCTGCGCAGCGCGCGCGCGACCTTGCTCCCGGCGGTGGCGATCCCCGTGTCGGTCGTCGGCACCTTCGCGGTGCTGTACGCGCTCGACTTCTCGATCAACACGCTGACGCTCATGGGTGTCACCCTGGCGATCGGGCTCGTGGTCGACGACGCGATCGTGGTGCTCGAGAACATCACGCGCTGGATCGAGGAAGGCACGCCGCGCATGGAGGCGGCGCGCCGCGGCATGAACGAGATCCTGTTCGCGGTCATTGCCGCGACCGCGTCGACCGTTGCGGTGTTTCTGCCGCTCGCGTTCCTCACCGACACGACCGGGCGCCTGTTCCGCGAGTTCGGCGTGACCGTCGCCGCGGCGGTCGCGATCTCCGGCTTCGTCGCGATCACGCTGACCCCGGCGCTCGGCGCGCGCGTGCTCAGCGCGCACACGGGCGAGCACGGCTTCAAGGCGCTGCTCGCGCGCGGCTTCGAGCGCATCGCGAGCGCGTACACCGCCACGCTCGGCCCCGCGCTCGCGCGCCCGGGCGCGGTCGTGGCGATCGGCGCCGCGTGGGTGGCGCTCGGCTTCGTGTTGCTCGCGGTCATCCCGCGCGAGTTCGTTCCCGACGCCGACCGCGGTGTCGTGCTCTCGTTCGTGCGTGCCCCCGAAGGCAGCACCATCGACTACACCGCGCGCTATCAGAAGCAGATCGAGAAGATCGTGCTCGCCACGCCGGAGGTCGCGAAGAGCTTCTCGGTCGTGTCACTCGGCATGGGAGGCCCGGGGCTCGTCAACGAGGGCGTGCTCTTCACGTCGCTGAAGCTTTGGGAGGACCGCGACCGCACGCAGCAGCAGGTGGTCGAGGAGTGGCGCGGGAAGTTCGCGCAGATCGCCGGCGTGCAGGGCTTCCCGGTGAATCCGGATGCGCTCGGGCAGAGCCTGCGCTCCGCGCCGGTGTCACTGGTCGTGCAGGGGCCGGACATCTACGACGTCGCGCGCTACGCGGACGAGATCGCGCGGCGCGCGCAGGCGATTCCCGGGCTCGTGAACCTGCAGTCGGATCTGTTGATCAACAAGCCGCAGCTCGAGGTGGCGATCGATCGCAACCGCGCGAGTGACTTGGGCGTGTCGGCGCGGGACATCGCCTCGACCCTGCAGATCCTGCTCGCGGGTCAGGAACTCTCGACCTTCAAGAAGGACGGCGAGACCTACAAGGTGATGGTGCAGCTCGAGCAACAGGATCGCTCCGATCCGCGCGCCGTGCTGCGCGCGTACGTGCGCAACTCTTCCGGCCGGCTCATGCCGCTGGCGTCGTTCGTGGACGTGCGCGAGTCCGTCGCGCCGCGCGGGCTGCCGCACTTCGACCGGATTCGCTCGGCCACGATCAGCGGCAACCTGGCCCAGGGCGCGGCGCTCGGCACGGTGCTGCGGCAGATCTCGGGGATCGCGAAGCAAGTCCTGCCGGAAGGGAAGGGCTTCAAGGCGGTGTTCTCGGGTGACTCGGAGCAGTTCTACGCCTCGGGGAACGCGCTGCTCTTCGCCTATCTGCTGGCGATCGTCGCGGTGTATCTCGTGCTCGCGGCGCAGTTCGAGAGCTTCTTGCACCCGGTCACGATCCTGGTCGCGGTGGCGCTCTCGTTCACCGGCGCGCTCGTCACCCTGATGGCGGTCGGCTCGACTCTGAACTTGTTCAGCCAGATCGGGCTCGTGATGCTCGTCGGCCTCGTGACCAAGAACTCGATCCTGATCGTCGAGTTCGCGAACCAGCTGCGCCAGCGCGGCCTGGGCCCGCGGGAGGCGGTGTTCGAGTCCTCGCGCATCCGCTTCCGCCCGATCCTGATGACGGCGCTCGCGACCATGGCCGGCATCCTGCCGATCGCGATCGGCAGCGGGGCGGGCGGTGAGTCGCGCGCCCCGCTCGGCATCGCCGTCGTGGGCGGCGTCGGCTTCTCCACCGTGCTCACCTTCATCGTCGTGCCCGCCGTCTATCTCGGCTTCGAGAATCTGCGGGCGAGAGTCACTCGGCGAATGACGCAAGCGATCACTACCGCCTGAAGGCCTCCAGCGCCTCTTGCGTGAGCCCCTCCGGATCGGGTGAGTCCCCTTGTGAGTGGCTCACGTACAGGACTTCTCCGCTGGCGGCGTCGATCAGGCCGACGACCAGGTCGGACTCCCGTCTGGGCGAGTAGGAGTACGCATGGCCGAGCGTGGCTGCGAAGAAGGCCAGCGACGCCGCGACGTCCTTCGCCACCTCGCCGCTGGACTTCGAGAAAGCCGAATAGCGCGCGAACAGCAGCACGTCTGCGTCGGCCAGCCGGGCGAGCCGCTGCGTCTCCCCCAGTACGGAGCGCATCCCGGCAAAGGCCTCGGCTTGGCTCGTGGACTCGGAGCGCAAGGCGCGAATCATGGCCACGTCCGCGGCCTGTTGCACCTCCGTCGTCTCGAAGCGCAGGTCGGGGCTGCGCGCGTAGGTTTCCTCGTCCAGAGGAACGACCTCGACCGCAAAACTGCGCGCTTCGAGCGCGTTCTGCGCCTCCGCGCGAATCGCGTTTCCGGCGGCCGCGGCTTCGGGATCGAGTGACTCGTTGGCTCCGGTGAACACGACCCGAGTCACCGTGGCTTGCACCGGCATGATACCGATCTTCTTGACCGAGCCGAGCCGCGCGGGCAGCTCGGGATGTTTGCGCACGGTCGGCGTGATGCAGCTGCACAGCGTGCAGACCAGAGCGAAGGAAGCGATCCGGCCGACCCGTCGCGGGGCCGAGCTCGTCACGGCGATGTCTCCTGGGCCGACGCCGCCGATGCGCGGATCCGCTTCAGGAAGCCCTCGACCAGGCGCGCGTCGGGAGCCTCTGGGTTCGCAGTCAGGTATTGGGTCAGCGCGGCTTCGGCAGCGGCGAGCTTCCCCTCGAGGAACAAGGCCTCGCCGAGACCGCGTCGGGAAGGCCCGTGAGTGGGATCGAGCTCGAGCGCGCGTCGGAAGTCGCCCTCGGCTTCGGCGAGCTGCGCAGGTTCCCCGGCGCGCAGTCGTTTGAGCGCGCGCGCATCGGCCGCCTCGCGGTCGCGCCGATTCATGCTGCGTGCCTGGAACGCGAGCGGCACCTGCTTGGGTGCAGCGGCGATCCGCAAGAGACTCTCCCCCTCGTAGTACAGCAGCAGCGCGCTCGCGCCGTAGTGGCTCCTCACGTGCGCCGCGTTGCTGCTCGCCAGCTCGTACATCTCGGTTTGAAGGGCCAGGCGGACGCTGTCGAAGGAGGGCTTCTCGAACCGGCGTCGCATGAGCTCGGCGTCGTTCCGGCCGCCCGAGTTCGCCGCTACGGCGCCCGTGGTCACGAGCTCGACGCAAGCTCGCCCGCGGGCGTCGCTAGCGGGGTCCGCACTCAGAACTCCGCCGCCGCTTCGATCGGTCGAGTCGATCGCCGCGGCGAAAACATGGGGCGCCGAGGTCGTGGTGAAGCCCGCGCGTCCGATCCACTCGAGGCCGGCGCGATCGGCTTCCCGCTCTTGCTCCAGTGTGTTGGCGGCCATCGCCGCGGCGAAGCCGAGGTCGGTGAGTGCGGAGAGCGGGCCCAGCGGCGCGCCTGCGATCTTCGCGGCGATCACCTTGTTGCGCTGGTCGATGAGCCGCTCCCGCGCATGGCCGAAGGTCAGGTGACTCATTTCCCGTGCGATCAGGAACGCGAGCTGCGCCTCGTCGTCGACTCGTGCGAGCTCGCCCGCGCTCAGGTAGATCGCTCCGCTCTGCAGTGAGAACGCGTAGACGCCGGGGCTTCGCAGCGCCGCGATTCTGAAGTGTCTCGGGTCCTGCCCCGGGGCGTGCGCGGCGAGCGGAGCGGAGACGGAGTCGAGGTAAGCCTGCAGCTCCGGGTCCAGGTATTCGAGACCCTGCTCCTCGATGGACGCCTGAACTCTCTCGTCCCGGGCGCGCACCTCCTCGAGATCTGGATCCGGCGGCGGCGAGGGGGGCGGTTCGGCGGACCCCGCGCCTCCAGCGAGGCCGAGCGCCAACGCCAGAACGAGACACCCGACGACTCGCCTCTCTCGAATCACGAGCCGAAGCGTATCAGATACGTTCTGGACGAGAGCGGAGTCAGCGCTACTTCACGCCCTCGATCGGCGCGAGCAGGTCCTCGAGGAAGAACGCCGAGAGCGCGGCGCGGCCGTTGATCCCGGCCTTCGCGTAGAGCGCGCGCGTCTGCACGCGCACGGTGCGGTCGCTGGTCGCGCGCAGCGTCGCGATCTCCTTCAGGGAGAGTCCCTTCAACAGGAGGAGCGCGATCTCGCGCTCGGCCTCGGTCAGGCTCCAGCGCGAGAACTGCACCTCGATCGCCTCGCCGAGACCGGTCAGGAGGCCGCGCGCCTCGCCGCGCCAGCGCTGGCCCTGCACGCGCGCCAGCTCGAGGTCGTGAATCAGCGTTCGCTGCTCGCCCTGCTGACGCCGGGACACCTGGAAGAGAAGAATCACGCCGACGCTCGTGAGCACGGTGGGGACGATGTCGAGCAGCTCGAAAGCCATGTCCGCACTGGACATGTGCGGCTCTTCCCGCAGCTCGAGCAAGAGATACAGGGCGATTCCCGCGATCACGGCGAGAACCGCCCAGAGGCGGGTGCGAAGCCCGATCAAGTCACCCAAGCCGCCTCCCCGCGCCGCACGGGCGCCGGCGTCGGTTCTCTTCAGGGTCCAGGCAGCGTCCCGCAGCGCGCGTCGAAGTTGCAGTCCACGAGCCGCGTGGTCTCGCCGGTGTCCAGAGCGACCTCGAGGAAGATTCCGATGCCCGGCGCGTAGTACTTGTGCTCGGGTGCGTCGGGCTCGAGCGGCGAGAATTCGCGGGTCACGACGCAGTTCCCCGCGCAAAGCGCGTCGGCGAGCGCCTGCGGCACGAATTGGTCGAGCACAGTGTTCTGGCCGTACGTGTACGTCGTGCTGAGGACCTCGCCGAGATCCTCCGCGTTGCCGAGATCGAACTCCTGGCGGTAGAGCGCGCCCACCGTCGGACTGGCGAGGGACAGGATGCCCGGCTGCGCCCCCTCGCGGCCCGCCTTGAAGGCGCCCTCGATCCCCACGAGCTCCGGCTCGCGCGGGTTGTCGCCCGCGAAGCTCTCGAACTGCTTGGTCTCCTCGCCGCAGTAGAACACGTCGCCGCTCTTGGCCTGGGCGAACCAGTCGTCCGTGTCCTCGGTGAGATCGCCGTCGGTCGTGACGACGTCGTGCGAGACGATGCAGGTCACGCCGGCGATCAGCTTCGTCGCGCTGGTGATCGTCGTCGTATCGATCTCGTTCGTGCTCGCGTAGGTCCACTGGTTGCCGATGGCCAGCGGGAAGTACGTGTTCGGATGGGTCAGGTTCTCGAAGTCGGAGTCGAAATCCGCAGGAGCGAACGAAGGTGCGTAGCGCGCTTCGCCCAGCGCGCTACAGACGTCGCGCCGAGCCGCACGCTGGTCCTTGCAGCCCTGCTCCGCGTCCTTCTTGGCAGCCTTCGCGTCGGCGTCGCATTGGCTCTGCGTGGCGGGGTCCGGGACGTTCACGCAAATGCCGAGCGCGGTGTCGAGATCGTCGCGCGCGGCGTTCTGGCAGGCGCCGAACGCGGCTGCCGTGGTCTCCGAGCAGAACCTTCCAGCAGCCGAAGCGCTCAGCGGCGCCAGAAGGACCGCCAGCGCGAGAAGCGGCAGAGTGCGGTGCCCGAGTCCGAGTCGATTCGCCATCGGAGATCTCCTATCGCTGTGTTTTGAGGCTTGTGTTCGAGGCGGCCGATGCCGCGAGTGGCTTCCTGCTCCGATTCGTCGCCGACGCTCGGCCCCGCATTCAATGCGATCCATACGCCTTTTGGCGTACGACCCCCACTCGTGTCTCTCGCTCGGATGCATTGCCGGATGCCAGTCGCTCGTTTAGGCTGGCGCACGATGTCGGAGCACCCCTTCGGCCCGCCGCCCGAGTCGGACTTCGCGGTCGCGCCTGCAGCCGAGGAGGTCGCGTTCTTTCGCGAGAACGGCTTCCTGGTGGTCGAGCGCATCACGACGGACGCGGAGATCGCGTGGCTGCGCGGAATCTTCGAGTACA
>DATFUE010000576.1:0-4997 GCA_035261165.1 Myxococcota bacterium | reverse complement strand
CCCGCCGAGAGCCGATCGAGTGACACCGTTTCGCGCGCGACCTTCCACGGCCGGCGGCGCGCGAGGGGGGTGACGAGCGCGCCGATCCGCAGACGCTCGCTGGCGAGCGCGATCGCCGTGAGGGCGATCCATGGGTCCACGAGCGGCGGCGCGCCGGGGCGCGCGATGTGGTCCCAGATGAAGAAGCCGCTCCAGCCCGCGCGCTCTGCGAGCGCCGCCAGCTCGGCGAGCGCCCGCGCCTCACCGAACGCGGCGAAGTTCGGCAGATAGAGGCCGTATTTCAAAGCGCGCTCCCCCGCGGAGTAGAATGCCACGGGGAGTCCACGCCTTGAACTCGAACGCAGAGCAGCCCGAGATCCGGCTCCTGGACGGGGGCTTCTATCTCGGCCGCCCGCTCGAGCACTACCGCTGGCTGCGCCGACACGCGCCGGTGTACTGGGACGCGAGCGCCGCTCTGTGGGCCGTCTCGCGCCACGCGGACGTGATGGCGGTGTCGAAGAGTCCCGAGGTGTTCTGCTCGCGCATGAGCTCACGACCCGACGCGCCGCCGATTCCGTCGATGATCAACCTCGACGATCCGCAGCACCGCCGGCGCCGCAACCTGGTGAACAAGGGCTTCACGCCGCGGCGCGTGGACGATCACGAGCCGAAGATCCGCGCGATCTGCCGCGAGCTGATCGCGTCGGTCGCGGCGAAGGGGCGAGCGGAGTTCGTCCACGAGATCGCGGCGCCCCTGCCGATGATCGTGATCGGCGACTTGCTCGGCGTCGCGCCGGAGGACCGCGGCAAGCTGCTGCGCTGGTCCGACGATCTGATCGCGGGCACCGACGCCGCGGCGCCGCCCGAAGTGAAGCTGCGCATGATGACCGCGGCCACCGAGTACATCCAGTACGCGCAGCGCGTGCTCGCCGACCGGCGCGCGAAGCCGCCGCAGGACGACCTGATGAGCGTGCTCGTGCACGCCGAGATCGACGGCGAGCGACTCACGGACGAAGACCTGATCCAGGAGAGTCTCTTGATCCTGGTCGGCGGCGACGAGACCACGCGCCACGTGATCAGCGGCGGCATGCTGGCGCTGATTCGGCACCCCGCCGCGCGCCGCGCGCTGCTCTCGAACCCGAGCGCGATTCCGGCCGCGGTCGAGGAGATGCTGCGCTGGGTGACGCCGATCAAGAACATGAACCGCACCGCCACGCGCGACACAGAATTGTGTGGACAGAAGATCCGCGCGGGCGAGAAGGTGCTGCTGCTCTACGAGGCAGCCAATCGCGACGAGCGCGTGTTCGCGGAGCCGGACCGCTTCGACGTCGCACGCGCGCCGAACGACCACGTCGCGTTCGGCGGCTACGGCGCGCACTTCTGTCTGGGCGCCAGCCTCGCGCGCCTCGAGCTGCGCATCATGTTCGAGGAGCTGCTCGCGCGCCTGCCAGACGTGGAGCTCGACGGCGACGCAGCACCGCGCCTGCGGCCCTCGAACTTCATCGTGGGCATCGAGCACATGCCGGTGGTCTTCACGCCGAGGAGTGACTGATGCCGGATCTGAAGGGGAAGGTGGCGTTCGTCACCGCGGGCGCGACGGGCATCGGCTTCGCGTGCGCGCAGGCGATCGTCGACGCGGGCGGCGAGGTGATGATCTGCGCGCGCCGCGAGGAAACGCTGCGCGAGGCCGCCGCAAAGCTCGGCGAGAACGCCGCCTGGGTCGTGTGCGACGTAGTCGACGACGCCTCGGTAGACGCGGCCGTGGAGGCGACTCAGAAGCGCTTCGGCCGGCTCTCGCTCGCTGTGAACTCGGCGGGCACCGGTGGCGCGGGGCCGCTCTTGAAGACGAGGACCGCCGAGTTCCAGCGCGTGCTCGACACCAATCTCACCGGCGCGTTTCGCTGTCTGCGAGCCGAGGCGCGCGCAATGCAGGAGGGCGGCGGCAGCATCGTGAACGTGAGCTCCATCGCCGGCGCACTGACGCACCCTTGGATGGGACCGTACTGCGTCTCGAAGGCGGGTCTCGACATGCTCACGCGCTGCGCCGCCGACGAGCTCGGCGCGAATCGGATCCGCGTGAACTCGGTGCTGCCGGGCGTCACGCGCACGCCGATGGCCGCGGCGCTCTCCGACGTGCCCGTCTCGCGCGACGAGTACCTCTCGCTGATGCCGATCTCGCGCATCGGCGAGCCGGTCGACGTCGCGCGCCTGGTGCTGTTCCTGCTCTCCGATGACGCGAGCTGGATCACCGGCCAGCTCATCCCCGTCGACGGCGGGCACACGATCCGCAAGGGGCCGAATCTGGTGCCGCTCTTCGAGCGCTTCCTCCCGCGCGACTGAGCCGGCTCGCGTAGAATGCGCGCGTGTCGAAGCTGAATGTCTTCACGAAGTTCTCGTACGGCATCGGCCAGGCCGGCGAGGGCATCAAGACCACCGCGTTCGAGACCTTCCTGTTCTTCTACTACAACCAGGTGCTCGGCCTCTCGGGCACGCTCGCAGGCGGAGCGACCTTGCTCGCGCTGGTGGTCGACGCGTTCTTCGATCCGGTCGCGGGATCGGTCTCCGACTCGGTGCGCACGCGCTGGGGACGGCGACACCCGTTCATGTACGCCGGCGCGATTCCGTTCGGAGTCATGTTCTACCTGCTGTTCCGGCCGCCCGAGGGCCTGGGTCAGACGGGTCTGTTCCTCTGGCTCACGGGCTTCGCGATCGCCGTGCGCGTCGCGATGGCGGTGTATCTCATCCCGCACAACGCGCTCGGCGCGGAGCTCTCCCCCGACTACCACGAGCGCACGTCGATCGGCGGCTGGCGAATCTTGTTCGGCCTGGTCGGCGGCTTCACGACGGCCGTGATCGGCTTCGGGTACTTCTTCAAGGATACGCCGCTGCACGAGTTCGGTCAGAAGAACGCGGCAGCGTATCCGGCGTTCGCGGGGTTCTTCGCCCTGATCGCGACGAGCGCGGTGCTCTGGTCGGCGCTCGGTACGCACTCGCGCATTCGACATCTGGTGCAGCCGACGAACGCGCCGGAGCGGTTCAGCTACAAGCGGCTGTACCGCGAGCTCAGCGAGTCACTCCGCAGCGCCTCGTTCCGCGCGCTGTTCGTCGGCACGCTGGTCTTCTTCGTGACGCGCGGCGTGCAGACGACGCTCGGCTTGCACATGTCGGCGCACTTCTGGCAGCTCTCCAGCAACGACATCCTGATCGTGAACGTGCTCGCCTTCGCAGGCCTCGTCGTCGGCGTGCCGTTCTGGAGCATCGTGTCGCGGCGCATCGACAAGCGGCCGACGTTTCTCATCGGCGTGCTGATCTTCTCCGTGTTCGTGGTGATCGGCCCGGTGATGAAGCTCGCGGGGATCTGGCCGCCACGCGCGGACGAGCACTTGTATCTCGGTCTGCTGGGCGCGTTCGGCTTCCTCGCGAGCTTCGGCGCCGCCGGCTCGCTCATCTCGGCGACGTCGATGATGGCCGACCTCACGGACGAGCACGAGTACGACACCGGACGGCGTCAGGAGGGCATCTTCTTCGGCGCGCTCGCGTTCTCGGGGAAGGCGTCGTCGGGCCTCGGTCACGGCATCGCCGGCGTTGCGCTCGACCTGATCGGCTTCCCGACGAACGCCGACCGCGGCTCGGTCTCACCCGACGTCGTCCACTACCTCGGAATGGTCTACGGTCCGGGCACGATTCTCATCCTGATCATCGGCGTCGTGTACTTCGCGCGCTACCAGCTCACCGCCGTGCGCGTGGGCGAGATGCAGAAGGTGCTCGAGCAGCGCAGAGCTGCAGCCCGCTGAGTCGTCGCGAGTGACTCGAGTCCTTCTCCTGCTGCTCGTCGTCGTCGCGCTGGCGGCGGCCTGGGCGAGCGGCCTGTACGCGCACGCGACACCGGAGCGTGTCGCCGATCTGGTCGCTGGCGCCGGCGCCCTCGGGCCGCTGGCGTTCATCGCGCTGTTCGCCGCCGCGGAGACCGTGCACGTTCCCGGAGTGCTCTTCGTTCTCGCTGCGTCGGCCCTCTGGCCACCGGCCGTGGCAATCCCGACCGCCTACGCGGGCGCGCTCACCGCGTCGCTGGCCGTGTTCTTCCTTGCGCGGCGCATCGTCCCCGCCGGCGCGCGCGAGCGCCTGCCGGAGTGGCTGCTGCGCTACGAGTCGCGGCTCGAGACCCACGGCCTGCAGACGGTGATCGCCCTGCGCCTCGTGCTCTTCCTGCTGCCCACGGTGCATTGGCTGCTCGGCGCGTCGCGTGTCTCGTTCCGGGACTACCTCCTCGGCAGCGCCATCGGCCTTCTGCCGGGCGTCGTCTTCTACGTGCTCGTCGGCCGCCAGGCGCTCGAACACTGGCCCGTCGTCCGCCCCTGGGCGCTCGGCGCCGCCACGCTCCTAGCCGCGCTCCTGGTCGCCCGCGGTGTCAGGAGCCTGCGGGCGCGGCCGTCCCCATGAGGATCTCGATCGGCTTCGGTGACTCGTACGGACGGCGCTCGATGTCGGCCGTGGCCTGCGCCATGTCGACGCGCGGGACCGGCTGGGCGTCGCGACAGTAGACGTAGGCGCAGGCGCAGTAGTCGTCGACTCGCTCGGCGATGCCGTGCGCGACGACGCGCGGGTTGTCGCGCAGCCAGCCGCCGCCGGCCGCGGGGTTCGAACGCTCGAGTGACTCGAACTCCGCCTGTGGCGTGCCCAGCGCCACGGCGGCGTAGCCGATCTGCTGGATCGTCACGCGCAGGTCGCGCGAGAAGATCACCGGGTCGACGACGTGCCAGCGGTAGAAGCTCACGAAGTCGGGGATCGAGCCGGACTCGGGCGCGCGCAGGTCGAGCGGAACGCCGCCGTAGAGCGCGAAGTGACTCCCCATGCCCCACGCGGTTCCGACGTAGTCCTCGAGGCCCGTGCCGCAGATCGTCGGGTGCGCGCCGTCGCCGTCGCGGTAGATCTTCAGCTCGCCCTCGCCGTACCAGCCGAAGTGCTTCTGCGGCAAGGTGCGAATCCCGACGCTGCAGCCGAGATAGCGACCGGGGCCG
>DATFUE010000575.1:0-5288 GCA_035261165.1 Myxococcota bacterium | reverse complement strand
CTTCACCGGCGCTCATCGATACTCGGAGGCCTGCTGGTAGGCACGGGCGGTTTCGAACCGCCGACCCCTACCGTGTCAAGGTAGTGCTCTACCCCTGAGCTACGTGCCTGTAAACCAGCGTCCCAGGTATCAATTCGCCCTATGGGTGTCAATTTGGCGGAGTGCCGGGGGCGAGCATCTCCGGTGCCGGCGAGTGGACCTCGACGCGGAGCCGCGCGCGGCCGGCCCCCGCGTCCTCCGGGCTGAGCGCGAAGCCCTCGAAGCGGACGCTGGCGAGCTTCTCCTGGAGCGCGCCAGGGCCGAGCGAGGAGACGACCTGGAGGATCGCCCCGTGGGGCTGGAGCTCGCGGATCTCCGCGCTGCGCGCCGGTGGCCGCTTCCGCGTGATCACGGCCCGCGATCCCGAGGGCGGCCAGGTGATTCGTCACTCGGCGGAGCACGTCATGGCCGACGCCGTGAAGCGGCTCTGGCCGGCGACGCAGATCGACGTCGGGCGCAGCGATCACAGCGAGAAGTTCCAGTACGACTTCGACATCCCCGTGCGCCTCGCGCCCGACGACCTGCCGCGCATCGAGGCCGAGATGGCCAAGATCGTCGCCGAGGACCGTCCGTTCGAGCGCCAGGTGCTGTCGCGCGCCGACGCGGAGCGCCTGTTCGCGTCGCTCGGCGAGTCACTGAAGCTCTCGCGGCTCGCCGACATTCCGGGCGGCGACGAGATCACGATCTTCCGCGACGGCGACTTCGTCGACTTGTGCCGGGGTCCGCACGTGCAGCGCACCGGGCAGATCGGCGCGTGGAAGCTCACCGAGCTCGCGGGCTCGTATTGGCGCGGCGACGAGAACAACAAGATGCTGCAGCGCATCTACGGCGTCGCGTTCAAGGACAAGAAGGCCCTCGACGAACACCTCGCCCGCATCGAAGCCGCCAAGGAGCGCGACCACCGGCGCGTCGGCCAGGAGCTCGAGCTGTTCCAGTTCCACGAGTGGGCTCAGGGCTCGCCGTTCTATCTGCCCAAGGGGCTGGCGCTGTACAACGCGCTGATCGAGTACGTGCGCGGCCTGTACCGCAAGTACGGCTACGAGGAGGTCATGAGTCCGCAGCTCTTCTCTGCGGAGCTGTTCAAGACCTCGGGTCACTACGACAACTTCCGCGAGGACTTCTTCCTGTTCCCCGGCTCGGAGGAGGGCGAGGAGCTCGGCATCAAGCCGATGAACTGCCCGGGTCACTGTCTCATGTTCCGCTCGCGGCTGCGCTCGTACCGCGAGCTGCCGCTGCGCTTCGCGGAGTTCTCCCGTCTGCATCGCAACGAGCGCACGGGCTCGCTGCACGGACTCACGCGCGTGCGCTCGATGGCGCAGGACGACGCGCACATCTATCTGCCCTGGGACGGGATCGGCGAGGAGCTGGATCGCTTCATGGAGATGGCGAACGAGGTCGACCGCGACCTCGGGCTGACGGGCGTCGACGTCTACGTGTCCACGCGCCCCGAGAAGTTCATCGGCCGGATCGAGGACTGGGACCGCGCCGAGAAGCTGCTCGTCGACGCGGTCGAGCGCAGCGGCGCGAAGTGCGGGATCAAGCGCGGCGAGGGCGCGTTCTACGCGCCCAAGATCGAGCGCCACTTCAAGGACGTGATGGGCCGGCAGTGGCAGCTCGGCACGGTGCAGGTCGACATGGCCATGCCCGGCCGGTTCGGCCTCAAGTACATCGGCGCCGACGGCGCCGAGCACGAGCCCGCAATGCTACACCGAGCGGTGTTGGGGTCGCTGGAGCGCTTCATCGCCATCTACCTCGAGCACACGGGCGGCGACTTCCCGGTGTTCCTCGCGCCGTTGCAGGTCAGCGTGCTGCCGGTCTCGGATCGCCAGGCGGTGTATGCTCGCGAGGTCGCGGAGCTCCTGCTCGGCGCCGGCATCCGCGCGGAGGCGGATCTGCGCAGCGAGACACTCAACTACCGCGTGCGGGCCGCGGAGAAACAGAAGGTTCCCTTCGCGCTCGTCGTCGGCGAGCGCGAACAGGCCTCGCGCAGCGTCAGCGTCCGGCGCCGAAAGAGCTCGGCCCAGGAAGTGATGCCGCTCGAGCAATTCGAGAAGAACATCCAGGAGGAGATCAGAACGCGTGGGATTCCGTAGACGCCGTTGGCGGGACGTGGCGCCCGAGAAGGACAAGGTCCGAGTGAATCGCGCGATCCGCGTACCGGAGGTGCGAGTCGTGAACGAGGATGGGCAACAGCTCGGTGTCATGCCGACCGACGCGGCGCGCGACATCGCGGCGCGCATCGGGCTCGACCTCGTCGAGATCTCGCCGAACGGGACGCCGCCGGTGTGCAAGATCATGGACTACGGGCGGTACAAGTACGAGCTGAAGAAGAAGGCGTCGACCCAGAAGCGTTCGCAACACCAGAGTCAGTTGAAGGAAATCAAGCTGCGCCCGCAGATCGACGAGCACGATCTCGGTTTCAAGATGAAGGCCGCCCAGCGCTTCCTCATGGAGGGAGACAAGGTCAAGGCGACCGTCACCTTTCGCGGCCGCGAGATCACGCACGTTCAGGTGGGTCACGCCCTGCTGGAACGAGTGACCAAGCAGCTGGGCGAGATCGCGAAGCCGGAGTCGCGCCCGCAGATGGAAGGGCGCATGCTGTCGATGATGTTCTCGCCGGACCGGGCCGCGATCAAGAAGATCGAGGCGCGGAAAGCCTCCGAGGCGGCCAAGCTGGCGAAGCTGCAGGCGGCGGGCGAAGCGCCGCTGCCGACGGCCGAGGAAGAAGCCGCGGCGGCAGCGGCGGAGGCCGCGGAAGCGGCGGCGGCGGAGCGCTTCGCCGCGGAAGACCACGAAGACGACGAAGACCCTGAAGACACGGAAGTGACGGAAGACGAGGGAACGGACAATGCCGAAAGTTAAGACGCGGCGTGCAGCCGCGAAGCGATTCAAGAAGACGGGCAGCGGGAAGATCATGCGCACGCAGGGCTGGAAGGGCCACCGCCTGATCAACCGCACCCGCAAGCAGAAGCGCCGAGTCACGGGCATGGCCGTCGCCGATGCGGCCGATCAACCGCGGCTCAAGCGCATGCTTCCGTATCTGTAGAAGCCGTAGGAGAAGAGGGACTCACCATGCGAATCAAGCGCGGCGTCACCAAGCGGCGACGCCACAAGAAAATTCTGAAGCGTGCCAAGGGCTTCTATGCGGCGCGCGGCGCGCTCGTGCGCCCGGCGCGGCTCGCGGTCGAGCACAGCCTCGTGTACGCGTACCGCGATCGGCGCCAGCGCAAGCGCCAGTTCCACCGCCTGTGGATCGCGCGCATCAACGCCGCCTCGCGCGAGCACGGTCTCTCGTACAGCCGCTTCATCGCCGGACTCAAGCGCGCGGGCGTCGAGATGGATCGCAAGATCCTCGCGGAGCTCGCGGTCGCGGAGCCGACGGCGTTCTCGGAGCTGGTCAAGCTCGCGCAGTCCGCCGCCTGAGCCCGGCCGGTGGCGGCGGGCAGCGATGAGCTCGATGCGCTCTGCCTCGAGGCGCACGAGGCGATCGCCGGCGCGGCGACGCTGCAGCTGCTTCGCGAGGTGCGGGCGCGCTTTCTCGGGCGCAAGGGCTCCGTCTCGTCGCGCCTGCGCTCGATCGGCGAGCTGCCGCAGGCGGAGCGGAAGGCCGCTGGCGATGCGCTGAACCGCGCCGCGAAGCGCATCGAGGACGAGGCCGGCGAGCGCGAGCGCGAGCTCGAGCGCGCGAGCTCCGACCAGGCGCTGCGCGAGCGCGCGTTCGACGTGACACTTCCCGGTGTCGCCCCTCTGCCTGGCGCGCTGCATCCCGTGACCCGCGTGGAGCGCGACATGGCGCAGTTCTTCGCAGGGCTCGGGTTCTCGGTCGAGGACGGCCCCGAAGTCGAGACCGAGTGGCACTGCTTCGACGCGCTGCGCATCGCGGCCGACCATCCCTCGCGCGACTCACAGGCCACGTTCTTCGTGTCCGGCGGGCACGTGCTGCGCACGCACACCTCGCCGGTGCAGATCCGCGCCATGACCGGCCGCGCGCCGCCGTTCCGCTTCATCGCGCCCGGCCGCGTGTTCCGCGTCGACTTCGACGCGACTCACTCGCCGTTCTTTCACCAGATCGAGGGCTTCATGGTCGACGAGCGAGTCACGCTCGGAGACATGAAGGGCGTGCTCTACGCGTTCGCGCGCCACCTGATGGGCGCGGACGTGCGGCTGCGCTTCCGCGCGCACTTCTTCCCGTTCACCGAGCCCTCGGCGGAGTTCGACTTCTCCTGGCAGGGCGGCTGGCTCGAGTGGGGCGGCTGCGGAATGATCCACCCGGGCGTGCTCGAGAACTGCGGCATCGACTCGACCCGCTGGCAGGGCTTCGCCTTCGGCATGACGATCGACCGCACGGCGATGCAGCGCTTCGGGATCCCGAACATCCACCGCATGTTCGACGGCGACGTCCGCGCGCTCGAGCCGCTGGCATGAGGGTTCCGCTCGGCTGGCTGCGTTCATTCATCGACCTCCCCGACGAGGCGGAGCTGTGCGAGCGACTCACGCTCGCGGGCCTCGAGATCGAGGACATCGCGCGCTCCGGGCCGGATCTCTCGGCGCTGCGCGTGGGGCTCGTGCTCGAGAAGCATCCCCACCCGAACGCGGACCGGCTGTCTCTCTGCCGGGTCGACGTGGGCGGCCCCGAGCCGGTCGGAGTCGTCTGCGGCGCGCCGAACGTGGCCGCCGGCCAGAAGGTCGCGGTCGCGCTGCCCGGCTCCACATTGCCCGACGGGACGAGGCTGAAGAAGTCGAAGATCCGCGGCGAGACTTCCGAGGGCATGATCTGCTCCGCCCGCGAGCTCGGTCTCTCCGACGAGCACGAGGGCATTCTCGTGCTCGATCCGAACGCGCCGGTCGGCGCGCCGCTCGGCGAAGTGCTCCGCGCGGGCGAGACGATCCTCGACGTCGAGATCACGCCGAACCGCGGTGACTGGGTCTCGATGCTCGGCATGGCCCGCGAGGTGCGCGCACTGTTCGGCGGCGCACTGCGCCTGCCGCCCTCGGAGCCCACCGAAGGCGCGCTCAATGCGTCACAGGACGTACGCGTTTCGATCGAAGCGCCGGAAGGCTGCGCGCGCTACGTCGCACGCGTGGTGCGCGGCGTCCGCGTCGGCCCGTCGCCCGACTGGCTGCGCCAGAGACTCGAAGCCGCGGGCATGCGCGCGATCAACAACGTCGTAGACGCGACGAACCTCGTCCTGCTCGAGCTCGGCCAGCCGCTGCACGCGTTCGACCTCGCGACCCTGCGCGGCGGAACG
>DATFUE010000574.1:0-2070 GCA_035261165.1 Myxococcota bacterium | reverse complement strand
CTCACGCATGCCGCGGTCACCACGGGGCTCGCCTATCTGGCGTGGACGGCGTGGCTGTGCATCGCGGCGCTGGTGCTCCTGTCGTTCCCGGGCCCGTGGGGCCTCGCGGGTTTCACGCTGCTCGCAGCGGCACCGCTCGTCGTCGATGCGGAAGTCTTGCTGAAGTTCCCGCCCGTCGTCATCAATCTCGTTCTGGCCGTCTGGTTCGGAAGGACCCTGGCGCCGGGCGAAGAGCCGATGATCAGCTGGTTCGCCCGCCTCGTGCGCGGAACGGAGCTGGTTCCGGATCTCGCGCGCTATACGCGGTACTCTACGGTCGTGTGGACGGCGTTTTTCCTGATCATGGCCGCAGCGGCCGCGCTGCTGGCGGCGCTGGCGACGCCGCAAATCTGGTCGCTGTTTGCGAACGGGATCGACTATCTTCTGGTGGGCGCGCTGTTCGTCGGCGAATACGTCTTCCGGCGCGTGCGTTACCGGCATCACGAGCACCGCCCCTTCTCCGACGTGGTTCGAACCGTGGCCCGCGCGGGCAGGCTCGCGCCGCGCCGGACCGCCCGCAAATGAACGCTCCGCGGAAGGTGCCCTGGCTGGCCCACAGCGAGCGGGGCAGCCGCAGCGCGACGCAATTCATGAAGTGGCTCGCTTTGCGCTGCGGCAGGCGCGGCGCGCGTTTGCTGCTCTATCCGGTTTGCGCTTATTTCCTCGCTTTTTCGCCGCGCGCGCGGAGCGCTTCGCGCCAGTACCTCGCGCTCGCCCTCGGCCGGACGCCGCGCTTGTCCGATCTCTGGCGGCATTTCTTTACTTTTGCTGCGACGGTCCTCGACCGCGTGTATTTCATCGACGGCCGGTTCGGTCGCTTCGACATCGAGGTGAGGGGACTGGAGCCTCTGCGCCGCTCGCTCGCCACGGGGCGAGGCTGCGTCCTGCTCGGGGCGCACCTGGGCAGCTTCGAGCTGCTGCGCACGCTCGCGCCCTCGCATGGATTGTCCGTCAACGTCGTGATGTACGAGGAAAACGCCGCGAATATCACCGGGGTGTTGAACGCCCGGCTCGATCCGCTGCTGCGCGAGCGCATCATCGTGTCCGGAGAGCTCGACACCATGTTGCGCATCGCCGAATGCCTCTCGCGCGGCGAGTTGGTTGGCATGCTCGGCGACCGCCCGGCCGGCTCCGAAAAGGCGGTCACCTGCCGGTTCTTCGGGCGTGACGCCGACTTTCCACAAGGGCCGCTGCGGCTCGCCCTGAGCCTGCGCGTACCGGTGTATTGGGTCGCCGGCTTGTACGAGGGCGGCAGGCGCTACGTCATTCACCTGGAGCCCTTGTGCGAGGAGCCGAACGCGGAGCGCGCCGAGAGGGCCGCGTGGACGCGGGAATGGACCCAACGTTACGCCGAGCGACTGGAGCATTTCTGCCGCGCGGCGCCCTACAACTGGTTCAACTTCTATGATTTCTGGAGCAGGTCTCCGCGCTAGGATCGCGCGCGCGGCGTCCGTGCTGCTGCTTGCCTCGCTTCCCGCCGCGGCGCAGGAGGAGCCCTGGGACTTCGCCCGCCTGATGGGCGAGCTCGCGCAGGTGCAGACGAGCCGCGCCCGGTATTCCGAGGTCAAGCGCGTCGCGATGTTGCAGAAACCCCTGCAGCTCTCGGGCACATTGCTCTATGAGCGTCCCGGGCGGATCGAGAAACGCCAGACGTTTCCTGTGGAGGAAGTGATACGCGTGGACGGGGACTGGCTCACCGTCGAGCGCGAGGGCAAGACGCGGCGCATTGCGCTGCAGAACGCGTCGCTGGTCGCGGCGCTGGTCGAGAGCCTGCGCGCGACGCTCGCCGGCGATCGCTCGGAGCTCGAGCGGCTCTATTCCGCCAGGATGCAAGGCACGAGGCAGCGCTGGACGCTCGCGCTCGCACCGAGGGAGGTCGAGGTCGCGGGCGTCGTGAAAAGAATAGTCATCTCCGGCTCGGGTTCGCGCATCGTGCGTCTCGAAATCCTGGAGCCGGGCGGAGACGGCTCGGTGATGACTATCCAAGAAGAGTCGTCCCCGTGAGGCTCTATAGCCGCGCGGCGCTCCTCG
>DATFUE010000573.1:0-7362 GCA_035261165.1 Myxococcota bacterium | reverse complement strand
CGCGACGGCCGCACCTACAGCGCGCGACTCACGCTCGAGGACGGCGACGTGGTGATTCACGGCATCGCCGGCAGCGGCAGCGAACGAGTCACCGAGGCGCCGGAGTACGAGGTCAACGACGAGCCGCTGGGCCCGTGCCCGATGGGCTGCGGCTCGCAGGTGGTCGAGACGCCGACTCACTTCCAGTGCCAGGCCGGCATCGCGAAGACCGCGGAGAACGCCGCGAAGGCGCGCGCCTTCGAGGAGTCACAGCCCAAGGAGCTGAAGCGCCGCAAGCGCTGGAAGGCGCCGCCGGAGGATCAGCCCTGTGGCCTGCTCCTGCCCCGCACCGTGTGCAAGCGCGAGATCACGCGCGACGAGGCGCTGCAGTTCATCGGCCCGAACAAGAAGACGGAGCTGCTCACCGACTTCACGTCGCGCTTCGGCCGGCCGTTCTCGGCGATGCTCTTCGTGAAGGAGAACGGGCGGCACGGCTTCGAGTTCGCGCCGCGCGTGAAGAAGGAAAAGGGCGCGCCGGCAGAGGCCGCGGAGGGCGCCGAGGGCGCTTCCGCGCCGAACGTGGACGCGCCCGCGGAGCCAGCGGCGCCCCGCAAGCGCAAGGGCGCGGCGGCCGCAAAGGCGCCGCGCACCCCGAGCCCGCGCAAACCCGCCGCCAGCGACAAGGCCCAGGGCCGGAAGGCGGCGCGAAGAAAGACGTGAGCTCGATCCGGCGCATCGGCCTCGTCCAGCAGGCGGTCGGAAGCGACCTCGACCGCAACCTCGCGCGCGCCGAGGCGGCGGTGCGCGACGCCGCGGCGCGCGGCGCGCAGCTCGTGTGTCTGCAGGAGCTGTTTCGCACCCGGTATTTCCCCCAGGTCGAGGACGCTGCGCTCTTCGAGCTCGCGGAGACGATCCCCGGACCGACGACGGAGCGCATGGCCAAGCTCGCGGCGGACGCGGGCGTGGTGCTGGTCGTGCCGCTGTTCGAGAAGCGCGCGGCCGGGCTGTATCACAACTCCGCGGTGGTGTTCGAGCGCGACGGCACGCAGCTCGCGCACTACCGCAAGATGCACATCCCCGACGACCCGATGTTCTACGAGAAGTTCTACTTCACGCCGGGCGACCTGGGCTTCCACTGCGTCGACAGCTCCGCGGGCCGGATCGGCGTGCTGATCTGCTGGGATCAGTGGTTCCCGGAGGCGGCGCGCCTGCTGGCGCTCGACGGCGCGGAGCTGCTTTTCTATCCGACGGCGATCGGCTATCTCGACGGAGAGACTGACTCGGAGAACGCGGCGATGCGCGACTCGTGGCAGACCGTGCAGCGCGGGCACGCGATCGCGAACGGCGTGTTCGTGTGCGCGGCGAACCGCGTGGGCGACGAGGGCGGCGGCGTGCGCTTCTGGGGCAGCTCGTTCGCCGCGGACCCGCAGGGGCGGGTGCTTGCGCAGGCGAGCGACTCGAGCGAAGAGACCCTGGTGGTCGACTGCGATCTCGGCCGCATCGAGACACAGCGGCGCGGCTGGCCGTTCCTGCGCGATCGACGGGTCGACGCGTACGCCGACCTGCTGGCGCGCTTCCGGCGTTAGGGTGCGCGCGCTGCGCATGCCTGCCGAGTGGGAGCCGCACGCGGCCACGTGGGTCGCCTGGCCGCACGCCGAGACCACCTGGCCCGGCTGCCTCGGCGACGCGGAGCGCGAGTTCGAGACGCTGGTGAGCGCGCTCGCGAGGTCGGAGCGCGTGGAGCTGATCGCGCAGACGGAGTCCCACGCGGAGCTCCTGACCGCGCGCCTCGCCGAGCTGGTGCGCGCCGGCAGCGTGCGCCTGCACGTGATGCGCACCGACGACGTGTGGGTCCGCGACATCGGGCCGACCTTCGTGCGCGACGGCGCTCGAGCGCTGGTGGCGATCGACTGGACGTTCAACGCCTGGGGCGGGAAGTACGCGCCCTGGGACCGCGACGACGCCGTCGCCGCGCGCATCGCGTCACTTTGCGGTGTCACCCGCGAGCGCCCGGAGCTGGTCGTCGAGGGCGGCGCGCTCGAGGTCGACGGCGACGGCACCTTGCTCGCGACGGAGCCGACCCTCTTGGACCCGAAGCGCAACCCCGGCATCTCGCGCGAGTCACTCGAGAAGCGGCTCGGCGAGCTGCTCGGCGTGCGCCACGTGATCTGGCTCGGCGACGGAATCGAGGGCGACGACACCGACGGACACATCGACGACCTGGCGCGCTTCGTCGCGCCCGGCGTGGTGGTGTGCGCGCGCGAGCCCGACCCGAGCGACCCGAACCACGCGCCGCTCGAGGCCTGCCGCGCCGCGCTGCGCGCGGCGAAGGACGCGCGCGGACGCGCGCTGCAGGTCATCGACCTGCCGATGCCGCCCGCGCTGTGCTCCGGCCCCGACCGACTCCCTGCGAGCTACGCCAACTTCTACGTCGCCAACCGCGAGCTGCTCGTGCCCACGTTCGGCGAGTCGAGTGACGTCGCCGCGCTCGACATCCTGCGCCCGCTGTTTCCCGGCCGCGAGGTCGTCGGAATTCCCTCGCGCGCCCTCGTCCGAGGCTTGGGCGCGGTGCACTGTCTGACCCAACAGCAACCCGCCTGACTGGGGCCGGCCCGCGCCCCGCGGGACATCGTCCTGCGGGCCGATGTCGGGGCCGCGGGCGCCCAGACTCCGTTCGGCTGCCCAATCGGGCGGACCATCGTGGCTCAACCTGACTCTCGCGCATCGCGCTCGCGCTTCGCGCTTGCTTGCCTTTCCTCGTTCGGAGCATCACACTTTTGTGTAGGGGATGGGGAATGCCGCTCGGGCGGTACGAGTTCGCGAAGTACCACGCGCTCGGCAACGACTACATCGTGGTCGACGGTGACTTGCTGCGGCCGAGGCTGGACGAGGCGCGGGTGCGCGCGCTTTGTGATCGGCACACGGGGGTCGGCAGCGACGGAGTTCTCGCGCTGCATCGCCCGCGCCGCGGCGAGCTGTCGCTGCGCATCTGGAACCCGGACGGATCGGAGGCGGAGAAGAGCGGAAACGGCGTGCGCATCTTCGCGCGCTTCCTGTGGGACTTCCGGTACGTGCGGGCGAAGGAGCTCGAGATCGCGACCCCCGGCGGCCGAGTCAGCGTGCACCTCTCGGTCACGCGCGGCAAGGTGCGGGCGATCCGCGTCGACATGGGCCGCGCGTCGTTCCAGAGCGCGGACCTGCCGATGCTCGGGCCGCCGCGCGAGGTGATCGACGAGGCGCTGCGCGTCGGCTCGCTCGATCTGCGGGTGACTTGTGTTTCGATCGGCAACCCGCACTGCGTGCGCTTCGTGCCGAACCTGCACCCGGAGGTGCTGCGCAGCCTGGGTCCGCAGCTCGAGACGCATCCGATCTTCCCGAAGCGCACGAACGTGCAGCTCGCGTGCGTGCGCTCGCGTACCCGGATCGACGCGCTGATCTGGGAGCGCGGCGCGGGCGAGACACTCGCCTCGGGCAGCTCGAGCTGCGCGGTCGCCGCCGCGGCGCACCGCCTGGGATTGGTCGAGCGGAAGGTCGAGGTGCACATGCCCGGGGGCTCGCTGCGGATCGAGATCGCCGCGGACTACGCGCTGCGCATGACCGGACCGGCGACGCCGGTGTACCGGGGCGCGCTCCTGTGACCCGCTCGGCTCACGCCGACTGACTGCGTCCGACCGGGCGCAGCGCTCGCGCCAGCGCGCCCGCCAGCGCCGGCGCCTCCGCGACCGCCAGGGTCGCCGTGGTGATGCGCAGCGCGGGCGCGCTGCGGATGCGGAAGCGCGCCCCCTTCGCGACCGCCCAGCCCGCGGCCAAAAGGGCCGCGGCGACGCCGTCCTCGTCGGAGACGGGCACCCACACGTTCATGCCCGAGCGCCCGAAGGCGGCGATGCCCTGCGCGGCCAGCGCGTCGAGCAACGCCTGACGCCGCTCGCCGTAGCTGCGCTCGGCCTCGCGCAGGCGGCGGGTCACGTCCCGGTCGCGCAGCAGCGCCGCCACCGTGCGCTGCAACAGGTGACTCACCCAGCGGATGCCGAGCGACAGCCGCCCCTCTATGCGCGCGACGGTCGTCGCGTCGCCTGCCAGGAACGCGAGGCGCAGGTCGGGGCCCAGCGCCTTCGACACCGAGCGCACGACCGCCCAGCGCTCGACGCCGGCGCCGCACAGCGTGCGCGCCGGCGCGCCCGCGACGGCGCCACCGTGGTCGTCCTCGAGCAGGAGTACGTTCGGGTGTGACCGGAGGAGCGCGCGCAGCTCCTTCGCCCGGCGTTCGTCCAGCGCCGAGCCGAACGGATTCTGCGCGCGTGTGGTCACGACGAGCGCACTGACTCCCGCGCGCAGCGCGCGTTCGACGTCGCGCGCGAGCGGTCCCGCGTCGTCCACGCCGACGGGCACGGCCGCGAGCCCGAGCGCGGACAGCAGGTGGAACACCGCGGGAAAGCCCGGGTCTTCGACCGCGACCTTGTCCCCGGGGCGGAGCCACGCCGAGAGCGCGCGCTCGATGCCGTCGAGCGCGCCACTCACGATCGTGAGCGCGTCGACGGGCACGCCGTCGGCCGCGAGCGCGCGCTTCGCGAGTCGGATCAGCTCGGGCTCGCAGACGTCGTCGCCGTAGAGCACCGGCGACGCATCGATCGAGCGCAGCGCGGGCGCGAGCGGCGGCAGGAGCGCGGGGTCGGGGTTTCCGCTCGCCAGGTCGCGCGCGTGGGCGGGCACGATCTGCGCGGGCTGGGCGCCCACCGGAGGGTGGTGACTCACCGCCGAGCCCCGCCGCCCCGCGGCGACGACCAGCCCGCGCTGGCGCAAGCTGCGATAGGCCGCGGCCACGGTCGTGGGGCTCACGCGCAGCCGCTCCGCCAGGCCGCGCACGGTGGGCAGCCGGGCGCCGGGCCCGATGACCCCGTCGCGCACCGCGGTCTCGACGCTCGAGGCGATCTCGACGGCGTTCCCGCCTGTGATATGATGTACCATCACGTACATTGTATTGTTCTGTAACGAACTGGGCAAGAGACGAACTGGGCAAGAGGAAATCATGAGCGAGCTCGCCGTCACCCCCCGAACCACACTGAAACGCAGGCGCCAGCGGGGCAGCTTCGACCGCGACACGGTCTACGCGATCCTCGACGAGGGCTTCGTGTGTCACATCGGCTTCTCCCACGCCGGCAAGGCCTGCGTGATTCCGACGGTCTACGCGCGCAGCGGAGACTGGCTGATACTGCACGGCGCGAGCGCGAACCGCGCGTTCCGGGCGCTGCTCGAGCCCGGCAACGACGCGTGCGTCGCGGTGACTCACGTCGACGCGCTGGTCATGGCGCGCTCCGCGTTCCACCACTCGGTGAACTACCGCTCGGTGATTCTCTACGGCCAGGCCGAGGAGGTGAGCGATGCGGAAGGGAAGCTCGAGGCGCTGCGCTGCGTGGTCGAGCACGTCGCCCCGGGCCGCTGGAAGGACGTGCGCGCGCCCAACCGCGCCGAGTTCCTGCAGACCCTGGTGCTGCGCATCCCGATCGCCGAGGGCACGGCGAAGATCCGCGACCTGCCCGTGATCGACGACGAGCAGGATCTGCAGATCGGCTGCTGGGCGGGGCTCATCCCGATCGAGACGCGCTTCGGCGCGCCCGAGCGCGATGCCAAGCTCCCGGACGAGACACTGCTGCCCGCGTACCTCGAGAGCTACGATCGCCCGAAGCGCCGGGTCTCGCCTGACGGAATCGCGCGTTGAGCGCGCGGGGAATCGCGCGTTGAGCGCGCGGGGAATCGCGCGCTAGCCGCGCGCGACGCGAGCGTGCGCGCGCGCGAACAGCGCGAGCGTGATCGCGTGCAGCAAGTCACCGGTCGCCTTCGGCGCCTTGCCGGCGAACGCGCGCGCGTGCGTGCCCTCGAGGACGATGCCGAGCTTGAAGGAGGCGAGCACGACGTACCAGTCGAGCGCGGCGACATCGCGGCCCGACGTCGCCGCGTAGCGCGCCGCGAGCTCCGCCGGCTTGGGCCAACCCCCGAGCGCCGCCACGGGCGCCATCGGCCCGATCGCGAAGCCGTCCGCGTCGGGCCAGGTCGCGATCAGCCAGCCGAGATCGAGGAGCGGGTCGCCGATCGTGCACATCTCCCAATCGACGACCGCCACCAGGCGCGGCCCGTCGTGCGCGTACATCACGTTCGCCAGGTGATAGTCGCCGTGCAGGATGCCCGGCCGGGCGAGGGTCGGGCGGTTGCGCTCGAGCCAGCTCGCGACCTCTTCGAGCCCGGGGATCTCCGGCCCGGGATACCCGGGGTGGCGCGAGTACGACTCGAGCTCCGAGAGCCAGCGCCCGACCTGGCGCTCGAGAAACCCTTCCGGTCGGCCGAGCCCGCCGAGATCGAGCGCGACGTGATCGACGCGGGCGAGCTTCGCGATCGCGTCCGCCGCCTCGAGGCCCATCGCGTGACGCACCTTTGCGTCGCCCGCATGGAGCGACGGCAGACCGGTCATGGGATTGAAGCCGTCGACCGGCTCCATCAGATAGAACACGAAGCCGCCCATCAGGGACTCGTCGAAGCAGCCGGCGATGAAGCGCGGATGCGGAACCGCCGAGCCGGCGAGCGCGGCGAGCACCCGCCCCTCGCGCCGCAGCGCCTCGTTGCTGTTCGGGCGCAGATGCCGTGGCGGCCGCCGCAACACGTACTCGCGTCCGCCGCGCGCGAAGCGCAGCAAGATGTTCTGCGTGCCGCCGGCGATGCTGGACACGCGCTCGATCGCACCGCCCGGCAGGCCCTGCCCGTCCATCCACTGCCCGAGCTTCTCGAAGTCGACCAGCGCGGCGAGCGACGCGTCGATCGCCATGTTCCCTCCCCCAAACCCGACGCCAGCCCCTGCAGCATACCCGTGGTAGCATCCGCTCGCGCGCACAGCAGGGGGACCGATGGCCTTCGTCGAGTGGACCATGAAGGGCACGGAATACGGGCACTGCAACTGCAACACTGGTTGCCCGTGTCAGTTCAACGCGCTGCCGAGCCACGGTAACTGCCGTGCGCACAGCTTCTTCCGCGTCGAGCGCGGCCGCTTCGGCGACGTCTCACTCGACGGGTTGAACTGGGGCTTCCTCGGCGCCTGGCCGGGGCCGATCCATCTGGGCGAGGGCACGCTCGTCACCGTCATCGACGAACGCGCCAATCCCGCTCAGCGCAGCGCGCTCGAGGCGATCGCTCAGGGGCGCGAGACGGATCCCGGCTCGCTGATCACGCAGGTGTTCAGCACGATGATCTCGCGTGTCCTGCCGACCCTGTACAAGCCGATCGAGCTGTCGATCGACGTGGAGCGCGCGATCGGACGCGTGCGCGTTCGCGGCCTGATCGAAGCGGACGCACATCCGATCGCCAATCCAGTCACTGGCGCGGCGCAGCGCGCGCGGG
>DATFUE010000572.1:0-3920 GCA_035261165.1 Myxococcota bacterium | reverse complement strand
CCCGAGCTGATCCGCGTGCTCGGGCGCGTGAAGAGCTATCTCGACTACGGCACGTTCCAGCCGATCCAGATCGCGACGATCATCGCGCTCGACGGACCGCAGGACTTCGTCGCGGAGATCGTCGAGGACTACCGCCAGCGGCGCAACGCGCTGGTCGACGGGCTGGAGCAGGCGAGCTGGAAGATCGAGAAGCCGCTCGGGACGATGTTCGTCTGGGCGCCCGTGCCGGAGCGCTTCGCGAGCCTGGGATCACTGGAGTTCTCGAAGCTCCTGCTCGAACAGGCACAGGTCGCGGTCGCGCCCGGCGTCGGCTTCGGCCCCGCGGGCGAGGGCTTCGTGCGCTTCGCGTTGGTCGAGAACACGCACCGCATCCGCCAGGCGGTGCGCAGCATGCGCAAGCTGCTCCGCGATGGCTGAGCGCGCGATGCGCATCGGCCTGGTCGGGCTCGGGACGATCGGCACCGGGCTGGTGCGAGCGCTCGCGAGTCACGGCGCGCTCGTCGCGGAGCGCCTCGGCTTCCCGCTCGAGCTCGCGCGGATCGCCGACATCGACCTCGAGCGCGACCGCGGCGTGTCATTGGCGGGCGTGCGTCTCTCGCGAGACTGGCGCGAGCTCGTCGACGATCCCGAGATCGACCTCGTGGTCGAGCTCGTCGGTGGCACGCGAGTCGCGAAGGACCTGGTGCTCGCGGCGCTCGACGCGGGCAAGCACGTGGTCACCGCGAACAAGGCGCTGCTCGCGACTCACGGCGCCGAGATCTACGCGCTGGCCGCGTCGAAGCACACCGAGATCGCGTTCGAGGCCAGCGTCGGCGGAACCATTCCGGTGCTGCGGGCGCTCCGCGAGGGCCTGTGCGCCGACCGCGTGCTCGCGCTGCACGGCATCGTGAACGGCACCTGCAACTACATCCTCACGCAGATGGAGGCGACCGGGGAGCCGTACGAGGCGTGTCTCAAGCGCGCGCAGGACCTCGGCTACGCGGAGCCCGACCCGAGCTTCGACGTCGACGGCGTCGACTCCGCGCACAAGCTCGCGATCCTGGTCGGGCTCGCCTTCGGCGCGCGCCTGGCTCCGGACGCGTTCCCGATCGACGGCATCCGGCGCATCGTGCCCGCGGACGTCGAGTACGCCAAGCGCATCGGGCTGCGCATCAAGCTGCTCGCGGTGGCGAAGCGCGCCGCCGCGGGCATCGAGGCGCGCGTGCATCCGACCATGATCCCGCGCGCGAGCGTGCTCGCCGGCGTCGACGGCTCGATGAACGCGATCGAGGTGCGCGGCGAGCTCTCGGGCCCGACGCTGTACTACGGCGCGGGCGCCGGTGCGCTGCCGACCGCGAGCGCCGTGCTCTCGGACTTGATGGAGCTGGCGCGCGCGCGCCGCCACGGCGTCGCCGGCCGCGTGCCGCCGCTCGGCACGCCCGAGCCGCGCGACGCAGTGCTGTGTAAGCCCGGCGAGGAGCGGGGCGAGTACTACGTGCGCTTCACGGCGCTCGACAAGCCCGGCGTGCTCTCGAAGATCACCGGGGCGCTCGGCGCGCGCGGCATCAGCATCGCCAGCGTCTTGCAGGAGGAGCGCCACGAGTCGCGCGGGGTGCCGATCGTGCTGACGATCCACGAGGCGCGCCAGGCGGACCTCGACGCGGCGCTCGGCGACATCGCGCGCCTGCCCGAGGTCGTCGCCGAGGCGCAGAAGATCCGCATCGAACGGGAGCTGTAGCCATGACGCCGACCCGTACACCGAAATACGACGCCTGGTTCGAGTGCGCCCGCGGCTGCGAAGGCCGTTGGGAGCTCACCGAGATCATCTATCGCTGCCCGCACTGCGAGGGCCTGCTCACGGTGCAGCACGATCTCGAGCGCCTGAAGAAGACCCCGCCGCAGAAGTGGATGAAGATCTTCGAGGCGCGCGCGCACACCACCGAGTGGCCGTACGGCTCCGGCGTCTGGGGCAAGCGCGAGCTCGTCTGCCCGGTGGTCGCCGAAGACAACATCGTCTCGATGTTCGAGGGCCACACCAATCTGTTCTGGGCCAAGCGCCTCGGGAAACAGGTCGGAGTCGAGGACCTCTGGGTGAAGCAGTGCGGCAACACGCACACCGGCAGCTTCAAGGACCTCGGCATGACCGTGCTCGTGTCGGTCGTGAACGAGATGATCAAGCGCGGCGTCGGCGTGCGCGCGGTGGCGTGCGCATCGACCGGCGACACGTCGGCGGCTCTGGCCGCGTACGCGGCATACGCCGGCATCCCCGCGGTCGTGCTGCTGCCGCGCGACAAGGTGTCGATCGCGCAGCTCGTGCAGCCGGTCGCGAACGGCGCGATCACGCTCTCGCTCGAGACGGACTTCGACGGCTGCATGGCGATCATGAAGCAGATCGCCGAGCGCGACGGGATCTACATGGCCAACTCGATGAACTCACTGCGCATCGAGGGCCAGAAGACGATCGGCATGGAGATCGTGCAGCAGTTCGACTGGGAGGTGCCGGACTGGATCGTGATCCCCGCCGGCAACCTGGGCAACGTGTCCGCGCTCGGCAAGGGACTGATCGAGTGGCTGGAGCTCGGCATCATCGACCGCCTGCCGCGCATCTGCGCCGCGCAGGCCGCGAACGCGAACCCGCTGTATCTCAGTTACAAGACGGAGTACGAGAAATTCGAACCGGTGCAGGCGCTGCCGACCCTGGCGTCCGCGATCCAGATCGGGAACCCGGTCTCGTACGAGCGCGCAGTCGCGACCCTGAAGCGCTTCGACGGGATCGTGGAGCAGGCGACGGAGGACGAGCTCGCCGACGCCGCAGCCGAGGCGGATCGCACGGGGCTGTTCAACTGCCCGCACACCGGGGTTGCGCTCGCCGCGATGAAGAAGCTGATCCAGCGGGGCGAGATCAAGAGGGACCAGCGCGTGGTCGTCATCTCGACGGCGCACGGTCTCAAATTCACCGACTTCAAGGTGCGCTATCACGCGTCGCAGCTCCCGGGCGTCGACTCGCGGCTCGCGAATCCGCCGATCGTCCTGCCAGCGCGCTACGACCAGGTGCGCAGCGAGATCTTTCGGCAGATCGATCGCCGCTTCGGGTCGTAAGCTCCGGGTCAAAGCAAGAGAGGGAGTCTCATGGCGATGGATCGGAACCTGGCGCTGGAGTTGGTGCGCGCGACCGAAGCCGCGGCGCTGGCGTGCGCGCACCTGATGGGGCGCGGCGACGAGACGGCGGCGGATCAAGCTGCGGTCGACGCGATGCGCACGGCGCTGAACAAGATCGAGATGGACGGCACGATCGTGATCGGCGAGGGCGAACGCGACGAGGCGCCGATGCTGTACATCGGCGAGAAAGTCGGCACCGGCAACGGCCCGAGGATCGAGATCGCGCTCGACCCGCTGGAGGGCACGACGATCTGCGCCACCGGCGGTCAGAACTCACTCTCGGTGATCGCGGCGGCGGAAGAGGGCGGTTTTCTCCATGCGCCCGATACGTACATGGAGAAGATCGCGGTCGGGCCGTCGGCGCGCGGAGCGATCGACATCGACAAGAGTCCCACGCACAACCTGAAGAGCATCTCGAAAGCGATGGGCGTGCCGGTGGAGGACCTGACGGTCGTGATCCTCGACCGCCCGCGGCACGAGAAGCTGATCGACGAAGTGCGCAAGGTGGGCGCGCGCATCCGGCTGATCAAGGACGGCGACGTCTCCGCGGCGATCGCGACCTGCAGCCGTGCGCACCAGGTGGACGTGCTGATGGGAACCGGCGGCGCCCCCGAAGGCGTGATCGCGGCCGCCGCGCTGCGCTGCCAGGGCGGAGACCTGCAGGGGCGACTGCGGCCGCGCAATCAGGGCGAGGCGGACCGCGCGCGCGCGATGGGTCTCCGGGACGTGAACGCGAAGCTGACGCTCGCCGAGCTCGCGCGCGGCGACGTGCTCTTCGCCGG
>DATFUE010000571.1:0-2926 GCA_035261165.1 Myxococcota bacterium | reverse complement strand
CGCGCAGCTCGAACACCGACATCGGCGGACTTCCCTCGGGGTGGAACGTCGCGAACACGCGGCCGCTCGCGGAGACGGCGACGTTGCCCGGCGGAAACTCGAGGTTCGCGACGACCTCCAGCGCGTCCGCGCCCAACGACGCGGGGCCGCTGCGATCCGGAAAATCCCCGCCGCCGCCGTAGCGCGCGTGCAGCGCCGCGTATGCGAGCGCCACGAAGGCGAGCAGGAGCGCGAACAGCACGCGAAGCGCACGCACGCGGGCAGCCTAACACCGCGCCGCTTGTGACGTCCCTCACCCCGGCGCAACCATGCGCCGCGGATCCTGTTCAACCTGCGGAGGCAACGATTTCCCATGAAGAAGCTGTGGTCTCTGGTTCTCGTTTCCGCCGCGCTCTGCATCGCGCTGCCGACGGCGGCGTCCGCGGGCGACTCGCATGGCGGCGGCTGGCACGGCGGTGGTTGGCACGGCGGCGGATCGCGCGGCGGCGACTGGCACGGCGGTGGCTGGCATGGCGGTGGCTGGCATGGCGGTGGCTGGAGCGACGGCGGCTGGCGCGGGAACTGGCACGGGCCGTCGTTCTCGGCGTTCGTGCCGATTCCCTTCCCGGTGCCGCGCTTCGTGTACGCGCCCGCGTACGCCCCGGGGTACGCCGCGCCGTATCCGCCGCCCGCGTACTATCCCGCGCCGCCGGCGTACTACCCGGCGGCCCCCGCGTACTACCCAGCGCCCTTCATTTCCGTGCGCACGCCGCGCGTCGCGGTGAGCATCGGAGGAATTTTCCCGTACTGACGACCCTCCTGGGGGGATCGGGACCGAGCTCGGCATCGAGCGACGGCCCGGCGCAGCCCCGCGCGAGATCTAGCGCCGGCGCTAACTCGCGCGGGGCTCGCATGCAAATGTGAGCGCGCCGTCGACCGCGTCGACGGAGACACTCCCGCCCTTGGCGAGCTTCCCGAAGAGGAGCTCGTCGGCGAGCTTGTCCTTCAGCTCGGTCTGGATCACGCGCGCGAGCGGACGCGCGCCGAAGTGCTTGTCGAAGCCCTTCTCGGCGAGCCACGCGCGCGCCGCGGGAGTGAGTGCGATCTGTACGCGCTTCTCCGCGAGCTGCGCCTCGACCTCGAGCACGAACTTGTCCACGACGCGCGCCATGATCTCGGGCGTGAGCTGCTTGAATCTCACGACCTCGTCGAGCCGGTTGCGGAACTCGGGGCTGAACAAGCGCTCCACGTCCTTCTGGCCCGTGCCGCGCATCTCCTCGCCGAAGCCGATCGAGCGGCCGACCATCTCGCGCGCGCCGACGTTGCTCGTCATGATCAGAGTCACGTGGCGGAAGCTCGCCTCGCGCGCGTGGTTGTCGGTGAGCGTGGCGTGATCCATGACCTGCAGGAGGATGTCGAACAGATCCGGGTGCGCCTTCTCGATCTCGTCGAGCAGCAGCACCGCGTAGGGCGTGCGCCGGATCGCGTCGACGAGGATCCCCCCCTGGTCGTAGCCGACGTAGCCGGGCGGCGCGCCGATCAAGCGCGCCACCGCGTGCTTCTCCATGTACTCACTCATGTCGAAGCGGATGAACTGCACGCCCAGAGTCTTGGCGAGCTGCTTGGCGAGCTCCGTCTTGCCGACGCCCGTCGGCCCCATGAACAGGAACGAGCCGACCGGCCGATCCGCGCCGCCGAGTCCCGCGCGGGCGCGCTTGATCGCGCGCACGACGGTCGAGATCGCCTCGTCCTGACCGTACACCACGCGGCGCAGCTCGGCGTCGAGCTTCTCGAGAGACTCGAGGTCCGACGTCGACGCCGTCGGCAGCGGAATCTTGGCCATCTGCGAGATCAGCACTTCGACGTCGCGCACGCCGACGGTCCTGCGCTTCTCGCCCTTGCGCAGCCGCACCGCGGCGCCGACCTCGTCCATCACGTCGATCGCCTTGTCGGGCAGGAAGCGGTCGAGCAAGTGTTTCGCCGAGAGCTCGACGCAGGCGCGCAGCGCCGGCGCCGTGTAGTGCACGCCGTGGTGCTTCTCGTAGTGCGGCGCGAGCCCTTCGAGGATCTTCACCGCGTCGTCGATCGACGGCTCGTGCACCTCGATGCGCTGGAAGCGGCGCGCGAGCGCGCGGTCGCGCTCGAAATGCTTGTACTCCTGGAACGTCGTCGAGCCCATGCAGCGCAGCTCGCCGTTCTGCAGCAGCGGCTTCAGCATGTTCGACGCGTCGACGGTCGCGCCCTGTGCAGCGCCCGCGCCGAGCACGGTGTGAATCTCGTCGATGAACACGATCGGGTTCGGCCGCTCCTTCACGGCGGCGACGAACGCCTTGAAGCGCTGCTCGAAGTCGCCGCGGTAGCGCGTGCCCGCGAGCATCGCGCCCAGATCGACGGCGTAGACCTCCGCGCCCAGCAAGTCTTTCGGCACGTCGCCGCTCACGATGCGCTGCGCGAGGCCTTCGGCGATCGCGGTCTTGCCGACGCCGGACTCGCCGACCAGGATCGGGTTGTTCTTGCGCCGGCGCGCGAGCACGTGGACCACGCGGTCGATCTCGTTCTCGCGCCCGACCAGCGGATCGAGCTTGCCGGCCGCGGCGCGCTCCGTGAGGTTGGTCGAGAACGCGGCGAGCGGATCGGAGACGTCCTCTTGGTCGTCGTCGCCAGGCCGCGCGCGGCGCGGCGGCTCGGCCGAGGCGTTCGGCTCGCCGCTCGAACGCGACTCGGGCAGCTTCGAGATCCCGTGCGACACATACTTGAGCACGTCAAGGCGGGATACGCCCTGCGTGCGCAACAGCGCCAGCGCCTGTGAGTCGGGCTCCTGGAAGATGGCGGCGACGAGATCGCCGGCGTCGACCTCCTCGCGCTCCGCGTTCTGCGCGTGCGCGAGCGCGCCCTGGATGACGCGGTGGAAGGCGAGCGTCTGACCCGTGTCGACCGGCTCTTCGCC
>DATFUE010000570.1:0-8153 GCA_035261165.1 Myxococcota bacterium | reverse complement strand
CCGCCCCGTCGCTGCTGAGCAGGTTCGACACGCCGTCTCAACTGGCGTACTGGTTCTGAGGACACTCGATTTGCTCGGACTGTTAGCACGCGTGAAGAACGGCGAGATGGATACCGCCGAGGTACTGCGTCTCCTTCGGAGTGGGAGAGGTTGGTTACGTGTCTCGGGTTCCAAGGTTGTCATTGAGGGCGGCGTCGATTGACCCGCGCTCGCGACCGTCAGCAGTCGCCCTCTAGGCCTTCGTGATCGGAACGTACTTCGGCTGCGCGCGCACGCGCTCGAGCCAGCGGCGCACGGCAGGGTAGGGTGCGAGGTCGAACTTCCCCTCGGGCGCCACGTGCGTGTATGCGTAGAGGGCGATGTCCGCGATCGAGTAGCGTTCGGCGACGAAGTACGTGCGCGTCGCGAGGTGTGACTCCATCACGCCGAGCGCCGCGTAGCCGCGCTCGACCTTGTCGGAGAGCTGCGCGCGGTTCGCCTCCAGCGTCCCGAGGTGGTGCCAGGAGCGCACCACGGCGATGTAGGGCTCGTGGCTGTACTGCTCGAAGAACATCCACTGCAGCACCTGTGCGCGCTCGAGCTTGCCCGCCGGCAGGAAGGGCGTGCCCTCGGCGAGATAGAACTGGATCGCGTTCGACTCCCAGAGATGGGTCCCGTCCTCGAGCCGCAGGCAGGGAATGCGCCCGTTCGGGTTCCTCGCGAGGAACTCGGCGGTGCGCGTCTCCTTCTTCGCGATGTCCAGCTGCACGAGCTCGTAGGGCTGGCCGAGCTGGGTGAGGAGCAGCCGCACCTTGTAGCCGTTGCCCGAGGGCAGGAAGTCGTAGAGGGTCAGCATGGCGAGTGAATACCGCGCGGCGCCGCGGGCGACAAACGCGGACTTCTCGCGCGACGCGATAGAATTCCTCGTGTGAAGCGCCGACCGAGAAAGCTGCCCCCGCTGAACGCGCTGCGCGCGTTCGAGGCCGCCGCGCGCCACCTCTCGTTCAAGCGCGCCGCCGTGGAGCTCTGCGTCACGCCGGCCGCGGTGAGTCACCAGGTGCGCGCGCTCGAGGCGCAGCTCGGGCTCGCGCTGTTCGCGCGCCTGCACCGCGCGCTCGAGCTCACCCCTGCCGGCGCGCGCTATCTGCCCGCCCTGTCTGAAGCGTTCGACCGCCTCGACGACGCGACGCTCGCGCTGCGCACGCGCCCGCGCACGCCGCGCCTCGTGCTCAGCGTCGTGCCGTCGTTCGGCTCGAACTGGCTCGTGCCCCGGCTCGGCGGCTTCCGGGCGAGACATCCAGCGATCGATCTCACCGTGCTCTCCTCGTCCGAGCTCGCCGACTTCGCGCGCGACCCGGTCGACGTGGGCATCCGCTTCGGCCCGGGCGGCTGGCCGGGCGTGCGCGCGGACCTGTTGCTTGCCGAGGAGTATCTGCCGGTGGCGAGCCCCAAGCTCCTGCGCGTCCCGACATCGGCCCGCGGGGCGATGCCCCGCGGGGGGCTGCGCCGTCCTGAAGACCTCCGCCGCTACACCCTGCTCCACGACGAGACACACGACGGCTGGCGCGCCTGGCTCGCGAGCGCGGGAGTCACCGGCATCGATGCCGAGCGCGGCGTGGTCTTCTCCGATTCGAGCCAACTCGTGGCCGCCGCCGCCGCGGGCCAGGGAGTCGCCCTCGCGCGCAAGCTGCTCGCCGCGCCCCACCTGCGCGCGCGGACCCTGGTTCGCGCCTTCAAGGGCAGCGTTCCCGCGGAGTTCGCCTACTACGTCGTCAGCGCCGAGTCACGAGCCGCCGAGCCCGCGATCCGCGCGTTCCGGGAGTGGGTCATCGCCGAAAGTCTTGGGCGAGAGCCCTGAATCCGCGCTCGCCAACCTAGCCCCCGACCTCCGAGCTCGCGATCGTCTCGGGCTCGGCAGCGGAGGCGGCCGCCCACTCGCGCATGGCGGGGATCTGCACGAGTGACTCGGCGTAGTCGCTGGCGATGCCGTAGGTCACGAAGCGGAAGGTGACTGGGGCGTACATGGCGTCGGCGATGGTGAAGTCGCCGAACAGGAACGCGCCGCGGCCCGTGGCGCGCGCGCGGCACTCCTTCCAAAGCTCGAGAACGCGGGAGATGTCGCGCTCGAGCTCCGGCGTCGAGGCGACCTTCCGGCCGCGGGCGCGCACGTTCATGGGCATCTGGGCACGCAGCGCGTGGAAGCTGGAATGCATCTCGGCGGAGGCCGCGCGCGCCAGGGCGCGGCGCTGCGCGTCCCGCGGCCAGAACGTCGACTCGGGGAACGAGTCCGCGAGATACTCGCAGATCGCGAGCGAGTCCCAGACGTACACGTTCTCGTGTCGCAGCACCGGCACCTTGCCCGAGGGCGACCACGGGCGCACGCGATCGGCGAAGTCGGGCGCGCCCAGAGGGACGCGCACCTCCTCGAACTCGATGCCGCTCTGGCGCAGCGCGAGCCAGGGGCGCAGCGACCAGGAGGAGTAGTTCTTGTTGCCGATCAAGAGCGCGAGCGAGCTCATGCGATCCGCTCCGGCTGCAGGACCCAGGTCTTCAAGCTCTCACGCGGCAGCTCCTTGCCCGGCTCGAGGCCCGCGCGATCGTCGAGCAGCGCGGAGTAAGTCGCCTCGGAGATCAGCACGCCGTTGATCGGCGCGTTCTTCTGCAAGTGACCCGCGACATCGAGCACCGGGCTGTATGCCACGCCGCTCGCCAGGTCCACCGCGGAGCGACCGGTGTGGATGCCGATGCGCACGCGGAACTCGCTCGCCAGCAGATTGTCGCGTGCATTCCACCCGGACAGCCCGGTGAGGAGAGAGCGCGCGGAGCGCAGCGCGGAGTCGGCGGAGGTGAAGAAGGCCATCACTTCGTCGCCGTTCGAATTCAGTATCCGGCCGGTGTGCTCGGCGACCCGGTCGGCGACGTAGCCGCGGAAGCGCTCGAAAGAGACGAACACGCGTTCGGGCCGTGACTCGCTCGCCTTCAGCCCGTACGAGTCGGCGATGTCCACGTCCAGGAAGCTGCCGTCGCGCACGAACTCGCGCTCGAGCTGCGCTTCGAGGTCGACGCGCGCCTCCATGACCCGGCGCAGTCCGCCGGTCGGCAGCGTGGTCGCGTCGCCCGAGAGGCCCGGCAGCTCGACGCGCAGCCGCACGGCGTCCGCGAGCCAGATCTCGTCCCCGTGGCCGATCGCGATCTCTGCGGCCACCACGACGCCGTTGCGCAGGGTCGGGTTCGTCTGGCTCTTGTTGCGCAAGAGCACCCGCGCGCCGTCGCGCGCTACCTCCGCGTGTATGCGCGAGATGCCCTGGTCGAGCAGGACGATGTCGCAGTCGGGCTGGCGGCCGAGCCGGACCGAATCGCCTTGCAGCGGGAAGCGCGCGCCCTTCAGCCGCCCGGGGCCCTGCAACACCACGATGTGTCCCCATACACCGCTTGGTGCACGTATGACCGTCGTCTGCGCCGCGGCCTCGTCGACCCGGATGATCTCGGTCCGCTCCTCGCCCCGCTTGGCCGCGGGGTCCGTCTCCGTGAGCGACTGCACCTCGAGCGTCACGCGGCCCATGCGAATCCGGTCGCCGGCCGCGACGCTGCGGCGCTGCACCGCCTCGCCGTTCACCAGGGTGGGATTCGACGCCGTCGCGAGATGCTCGAGCGACCACCCCTCGCTCTCGAGCCGAAGGCGCGCTTGCCGCGACGACACGGAGCGGTCGCGCAGGCGCACGCGCTCGTCGCGCGCGCTGGTCTCGTCGCCGCGGCCGATCTCGACCTCGGGGCACACGATGCCGAGCCGAGCGCCGCGGTCCACGCCTTCGACCACGATGAGCGCGAGCCACGGGCCGCTGCGCAGCGTGTCGGGTTCGCGCGACTCGCGGTCGCTGCGCCGGTTCCACCAGGACATCTCTCGGTCGAGTCTCGACGGAGAGCACGCCGGGGTCAAGCGTGTGGTCTAATTCCGCCTCGACCGTTCACCTGGAGAAACGATGCGCAACTCGATTGCAACACTGAGCCTGGTCGCGGCGCTCGCGGTCCTGCCCGCGTCGGCGTTCGGAGCCGGGGAGATCTTCAAGCTGGAGCTGAGCGGAATCGAGCGCTGCGCCGACTTCGACGCGTTCAAGTTCGGCTCGCGCAACAACATGGACCTCTGGCTGAAGATCGTCGACGTCCAGGAGTGGGACATCTCCTTCACGTCGGACTTCGCAGTGGACCAGGTCATCCCCATCATCGGCGTCACCTATCTCGCGAAGGGGAGCAAGATGGTGTTCTCCGGCGCGCAATTCGTCGGCGACGCATTCATCGCGATCGAGGGCACGGCGTCGCTCGAAAACGACGGCGTTACGGTGAGGAGGGCGACGGGGACGTTCAACCAGCAGATCTTCATCCAGCTGCTCAATGATCCCAACAATCCGAACCCGATCTGCTTCTCGTCCGGCAAGTTCACGACCACGCAGAGGCTGCCGCAGTGAAGCTTCTCGCCCTGGCCGGGTCGCTGCGCACGGGGTCACTCAACAAGCAGCTCCTCAATCTCGCGGCGAAGCTCCTCGAGACGGCGGGGGCCGAGCTCGTGCCGATCGATTTCCGAGCGCTCGCGATTCCGATCTACGATGGCGACGTCGAAGCCAGCAGCGGTCTCCCGCCGGGCGCGCTCGAGCTGGCCAAGCGAGTCACTGAGGCCGACGGGCTCGTGATTGCGTCGCCCGAGTACAACTTCTCGATGCCCGCGCTGCTCAAGAACGCGATCGACTGGCTGTCGCGCGCCAAGCCCGTGCCGCTGCGCGGGAAGACGGCAGTGCTGATGTCGGCGTCCCCGGCGCTGGTCGGCGGCAATCGCGGGCTCTGGGCGCTGCGCGTGCCGCTCGAGGTGCTCGGCGTGCACGTCTATCCCGACATGTTCTCGCTCGCGTCCGCGCACCAGGCGTTCACGCCCGAAGGTGAGCTGAAGGACGAGGCGCTCGCGAAGTTCTTGCGCCGCGTCGTCGACGGCTACGTGCGCTCGACGCGCGCCCACCACGCACCGGAGAAGAAGCCATGACGGAAACACGTGTGCCGCTCTCCGCCGAGCAAGTGCTCGGCTTCCACAAGACACTCTCGAACTGGGGCCGCTTCGGCGAGCGCGACCAGTTGGGCACGTTGAACTTGATCACGCGCGAGAAGCGCGCCGCCGCCGCGCGGCTCGTGCGCTCCGGCCGCACCGTCTCGTGCGCGCGCCCGCTGCCGACACAGCCCAGTGTCGAGAACCCGAACCCCGTGCAGCACCACATGATCGGCACGTGCACGGAGGGCTGGGGCGGCGACTACTTTGCGATCGCGCCGCACGGCTTCGCGACGTCTCACATCGACGCGCTGTGTCACATCTTCCACGAGGGCAAGCTGTACAACGGCTATCCGATCGAGAGAGTGACGGCGCACGGCGCGCTCGAGCTCGGGATTCACGAGCTGAAGGACGGCGTCGTGTCGCGCGGCGTCTTGCTCGACGTGCCCGCGGCCCGTTCGCTGCCGTATCTCGAAGCCGGCGAGCCGATCTTCCCCGACGACCTCGAGCGCGCCGAAGCCCACGCGGGCCTGCGCGTCGAGCCGGGTGACGTATTGTTCGTGCGTACGGGGCGCTGGGCGCTGCGCGACGCGCGCGGGCCTTGGGATCCGCGCCAATCGGCGGCGGGGCTCGACGCCTCGTGTCTGCCGTGGCTGCACGCGCGGGGCGTGGCGGCGCTCGGCTGCGACGGTGTCTCGGACGTCGTGCCCTCGCGCATCGAGGGCATGAACCTGCCGATCCACTCGGTCGCGATCGTGGCGATGGGCCTGCACCTGATCGACAACCTCGACCTCGAGGCGCTCTCCGCCGCCTGCGCCGGCGAGAAGCGCTGGGAGTTCCTGCTGACTCTCGCGCCGCTCGTGCTGTTCCGCGGCACCGCGTCTCCGCTGAATCCGATCGCCTTGTTCTGAGCGGGGCCCGGCCGAGCGAGCTCGGCCACCCCCACTTCGCTCGGCTGCGCCTCACTGCGCGCAGAGCTTGCGGCTCGGCGTCGTATTCCTGCCTCACTGAGCGTCGTATTCGTGGAGGTGTCGGCCGCGACGGCATAAGCTCGCGTATGTGAACGAGAGCGCGGTGGTTCTCGAACGCGTGTTCCGCTCCGAGTCGGGCGTCGTGTTGGGCGCGCTGCTCGCGCAGCTCCACGACCTCGACCTCGCGGAGGAGGCGTACCAGGACGCGATCGCGTCGGCGCTCGAGCACTGGCCGGCGGAGGGCGTGCCGCGCCGGCCGGGAGCGTGGCTGCTCACCGCGGCGCGGCGCAAGGCGCTCGATCGACTGCGGCGGCGCGCGACCCAGCTCGACAAACAGAGCGCGCTCGAGCTCGAGGCGGAGCTCGCGGCGGGAGCGGAGGCAGCGCTGGAAGACGAGGAGATCCCCGACGAGCGCTTGCGCTTGATCTTCACCTGCTGTCACCCCGCGCTCGCGCGCAAGGCGCAGGTCGCACTCACCTTGCGCGCGATCGGGGGGCTCGCGACCTCCGAGATCGCGCGCGCGTTTCTGGTCGACGAGCGCGCCATGGCGCGCCGCCTGGTGCGCGCGAAGGCGAAGCTGCGCGCGGAGGGAGTCAGCTACCGGACCGCGCCGCTCGAGCTCGTGCCGGAACGGCGCGAGGCGGTGCTGGCGGTGATCTATCTCATCTTCAACGAGGGGTACGCCGCGAGCGCCGGCGCGGCGCTCGTGCGCCGCGAGCTCGCGAGCGAGGCGATCCGCCTGGGCCGCGTGCTGGCCGAGCTGCTGCCGCGCGACACCGAAGTGCGCGGGCTGCTGGCGCTGATGCTGCTGCACGACGCGCGCCGCGACGCGCGCGTCGACGCGCAACGCGTCGGCGTTCCGCTCGAGGACCAAGATCGCGGGCTCTGGGATCACGCGCAGATTCGCGAGGGTCGCGCCTGGGTCGCGGAGCTCGGCGCGGTCGAGATGTCGGGTCCCTACGCGCTGCAAGCGCGCATCGCCGCGCACCACGTCGCGGGCGCGAGCTTCGCCGACATCGACTGGCGCGCGGTCGCGGATCTCTACGCGCGCCTGCTCGCGCTCGGCCGCTCGCCCATCATCGAGCTGAACCGCGCCGTCGCCGTCGCCCTCGCCGAGGGCCCCGAAGTCGGCCTGCGCCTGCTCGCCGACCGCGAGCTGGTCGAGTCACTCGCCGACTACGGCCCGTATTTCACCGCCCGCGCCGACCTCCTGCGCCGCGCCGGCCGGAATTCCGACGCCCGGGACGCGTACCGCGCCGCCCTCGTCCGCGCCGGCACCGCCCCCGAGCGCGCGTTTCTGCAGCGGCGGATCGCGGAGCTGCGGGACTGACCCTGCCGGCTCCCGGCGTGTGCGAGCATATCGCCGAGGAGGGCGAGTCATGGGGCTTCTCACCGCCGACATGAAGCGCGTCATCGAGGAGCAGAGACTCGGCTTCGTGGCAACCGTATGCTCGGACGGCACGCCGAATCTCTCGCCGAAGGGTACGACGGCGGTCTGGGACGATGACCATCTCGTCTTCGCGAACATCCGTTCGCCCGGCACCGTCGCGAACCTCCGGCAGAACGCGAGCATCGAGGTGAACGTCGTCGACCCGCTGCTGCGCAAAGGCTACCGCTTCAAGGGCGTCGCCTCGCTTCTCGAGTCCGGCCCCCTGTACGAGCGCGCGATCGCCTTCTACAAGAGCCGCGGGGCGGCAAACCCGATCCGCGAGGTCGTGCTCGTGCGCGTCCAGAGAGCGCGGCCGATCGATTCCCCCGCATACGATCTCGGCCTCACCGAGGACGAGGTCCGGGCGCGCTGGGAGCGACATGGGCAGGCCGTTCGCGCGCGCAAGTCGCTGGGGCCGACGGGCGAATAGACAGGCGCCGACGCCTTCGGGCCCCGAAGTTGTCACGCGCCCTCCATCGGCCCGACGCCGTCGCGTTGCACGAGCTGCATCTACGACCTGCGCACTCACGAGTGCGCTCTCGGCGAGGTGGACGACGACACCCGGCTCGCGACCGGCGAGGTGCTGCTGACGGTTGCTGGAGGCGTGACTCAGGCCCGGTCCAGAAAGTGGGAGTCCCAGATCTGCAGGATCCGCTCGGACTCGAGCTCCAGCGTGTGGTCTCTCACGAGTCGGAGACCGCCCGACGCGAGCTGTCTCTGCAGATCCGGGCTGTCCAGCAGTCTC
>DATFUE010000569.1:0-2907 GCA_035261165.1 Myxococcota bacterium | reverse complement strand
CCCCGGGCCGGAACACGGGAAGCGAGATCTCCTCGTCGAGCTTCTGGAAAGTCACCTCGAGCGCCATGTCGAGCTCGAGCGCTTCCGGCGTCTGCGCCACGTCGACCAGATTGGTCATCATGCGCGGGCCCTCTTCGAGCGTCACCACCGCGATCGCGTACGGCGGCTCGAAGCCCGGCATCGGGCGCTGGTGGATCACGTAGCTGTAGAGCGTCGCGCGCCCGCTCGCGCGAAACACTTCGGTGTCACCGCTCGCGCAGCGCGGGCAGAACGGGCGCGGCGGAAAATACGTCTGGTCACACGCGCGGCAGCGCTGCAGCCGCAGCTCTCCGGCGCGCGTGCCGTCCCAGAAGTGTTTCGTCTCGGGCGTGGGAACGGGCTTCGAACGGCGAGGCTCTGGCAAGGGGAAGGGACCTCCGAGCGAGGAGCCTAACCTTAAACGCTGCCTGGTTACCGGACGGCGGGCTTGATGCGCTCGCCCGTGGTCTGATTCACGTAGACCTTCCACGGGTAGTGATCGCCCTCGCCGAGCGACCCCACGACGCGGAAGTGCTGCGAGAGCGCGCGGCGCCAGCGGCTCGAGACGTTGGGCGTGGTCATGTGCGGCATCTTGCCGTGGTGGAACGTGACGTCGCCGAGCTTGATCGGCACCGGGACGATCCGCGCGGGGTCGACGTCGCAGACGAGTAAGTCGCTCTGCACGTTCTCGGCCTGACGGTGCGGAATCACGCCTTCGCGATGCGCGCCCGGGACGAAGTGCATGCAGCCGTTCTCGACGTCGACGTCGTGGAAGGGCAGCCAGCAGGTGATGCCGCGCTCGTCGAGGTTGCGGCCCCAGTAGCCCTCGTCCTGATGCCATGGGGTACGCGCGCCCTCCTTTGGCGGCTTGGCGAGAAACTGGTCATACCAGAACTCGACGCGCTTCCCGAGCAGAGACGATGCGAACTCCGTGGCCCAGACACGAAAGCGTTCGGTCGCGAACTCGGCCTTCGCGACCAGGCTCGGGCTGGTCTGCACGATCTTGAACGCGCGGTGCTCGCGGTCCGTGCCGGCCTCCCAGGCCCAGTCGTACGCCATGCGGTCCTTGTTCTCGAGCAGCCGATCGCAGATCGCCTGCAGTCGGTCGAGGTCCTTGGGCTCGACGGCGTCGCGCACGACGAGATACCCGTCGCGCCAGAAAACCTCGAGCTCGGCCGCGGAAGCAACCGGGTACGGCATTTGCGGGAGCCCTCCGAAGATTCAAATTGACTGAAACCGACAAATCAGTCAAGTTGCGCCGATGCTGACCTCCCAAAGACTCGACCCGGCGGAGCGCGCCCAGCTCGACGAGCTCGGCTACGTGGTCCGCGAGCGCGTCTTCGACGAGATCGAGCTCGCGCGGCTGCGCGCCGACTGCGAAGCGATGCTGAAGCGCGTGACCGAGGCCAGCGTCGGCCGGCGCAAGGTCTCGGTCGGCAGCTACATGTTCCAGCTCGAGCGCGGGCTGATCACGATGGTGAAGTGGGAGCCCGCCTTCCCCGACGTGGTCCAGGGCGTCGAGCCGTTCGCGCACTTCGACGACGCGCTGTGCCGCTGGGCCGAGGACTCGCGCTTCGTGGAGCCGATGAAGGACGTGGTCGGCGCGGAAGAGCTGAACCTCTTCACCGAGAAGCTGAACGTGAAGCGCGCGCGCAGCGGCGGTCCGATCGTTCTGCACCAGGACTATCCCTATTGGACCGACAACTCCGACGGCGCGGGCGACATCGCGACCGCGATCGTGTTTCTCGACGACGCGAACCGCGCGAACGGCTGTCTCGAGGTGCTGCCCGGGAGTCACAAGGACGGCGTACGCCCGCGGCGCAAGGTCGACGGCTTCGGCAGCCTGGAGATGGAGCTCGACGGCTTCGACGAGTCACAGCTGGTCGCGCTCGAGGTCCCGGCGGGAAGCACGGCGTACTTCGGCTCCCTGCTCGTGCACCGCTCGATGCCGAACCTCTCGGACCACGATCGGCGCGTCCTGCTCTACAGCTATCAGCCCGCCGGCCGGCGCAAGTCGATCGAGGGCTTCCTGAAGCTCGTCGGCCGCTAGCGTGCGCCAGCGCCGCGCGGCAGCGACGGGCGAGCGCGCCGCGGGGCGCGAGCGCCGGCTCGCGCGCATCCTCGACGCGGCCGAGCGGCTGTTCGCGGCTCACGGCTTCGCGAAAACCTCCGTGGACGAGATCGCCGCGGCGGCGCGTGTCTCGAAGGGCCTGGTGTACGACCACTACGCCTCGAAGGAGGCGCTGCTCGCCGCCGTCTGGGAACGGCTCGTCGCCGCGTGGACCGCGGAGGTGCGCAAGACGAAGCTCGCGGACGGCGCGCTCGCGGACGGAATCGGCGAGGTGGTGCGCGTGTCACTCGAATACGTGCACGCGACGCCGCTCCTGCGCCGCATCATCGCGCTCGATCCGGGCAGCCTGATTCCCGGCGGCCGCGAGGGCCAGCTCGAGTTCGCGCGCCGCTACCGCGCCGATTTCGAAGCGGTGCTCGCGCGCGGCGTGCGGCGCGGGGAGCTGCGCCGCGACCTCGACGTGGCGCGCACCGCCGAGGTGATCTGGCTCCTGCACTTCACGCTCACGCGCGAGCTCTTCGTGGGCCCGCAGCGCGAGTCGCGCGCGGACGCCGAGCAGCTGCTGCGCAGCGCCGTCGACCTCGTGGTCGCCGGCCTGCGCGCGCCCGCAGGGAGACAGAGATGATTCGGAGACCAGTCACTGCCGCGCTGCTCTTGTCGTCGTTGCTTCTCCTCACGGCGACGGGCGCGCTCGCGCAGGTCGCGTCGCCGCCGCAGATCCTCGGGCGCTGGGTGGGGCCGGGGGCTGCGAAGGTCCAGCCCGACCTCGCGTTCTGGGGGGCGGACCTCGGCTGGACCGTCGAGCACAAGGGCGAGCT
>DATFUE010000568.1:0-5495 GCA_035261165.1 Myxococcota bacterium | reverse complement strand
TCTTCGTCGAAGTGCCGACCAAGCTCAACGACGAGCAGCGCAAGCTGCTCGAGGAGTTCGCGCGCATCTCGGGGGACGAAGTGAATCCGCGGCGCCGCGGCTTCCTGGACAAAGTGCGAGACCTGTTCGAATGAGTGCGGCCCGGCTCCGCGTCGCGCTGGGGCTGGCGCTGCTCGCGCTCTCGTGCGCGAAGCCGACGGTGGTGCGCAACGGCGCCGAGCTTTCGTACGAAGCGGCCGCCGACGCGGATCTGAAGGCCGCGAGCGCGCTGCTCGCCAAAGGTCAGGCCGCGAAGGCCGAGGAAATCCTCGTGCGCTTCCAGACCGAGCTCAGCCAGAGCCAGCGCAACGACGAAGCGCTGTATCTGCTCGGCGAGGCGCAGCTCGCGCGCGGCAAGAAGGAAGAGGCCGCCGCGAACTTCCGGCGCCTCGTAGAGGACTATCCGAAGAGCGAGCGCAACGTCGACGCGGCGATGAAGTCCGCGCAGCTGTACCAGAAGCTCGGGCGGCCGGCGGACGGGCGCGCGGTGCTGGCGCGCGCGAACACGGACGCGGCGGACGCCGCGGCGCGGGCGCGCCTGAGTCGCCTGGACGCGGACCTGGCGCGCGGGCTCGGTGACTGGCCGGAGGTCGTGCTCGCGCTCGCCTACCAGCGCCGGGACGTCCAGGATCCCGCGAGCTTGACGGAGATCGACGTCGAGATCGCCGACCTGCTCGAGGTGCGGCTGCGCGAGTCCGATCTCGACGCGCTGGCGTCGCGGCTCCCGCGCGGGCCGGTGTTCGACCGGGTGAGTCTCGAGATCGCGCGGCGCGCGCTCGCGCGCGGCGACGTCCGCGCGGCGCGCGTGGCGCTCGATCGCCTGCCGCGCCGGCTGTCGGAGGGCGACGAGGCGGAGCGCGCGGTCCTGGTGGCGCGCGCGGCGGACCTCGCGGGCGAGGCGCGCGCGAGCCTCGGCCTGGTGCTGCCGCTCTCGGGCGCGTACGCGAAGGTCGGCGAGTCGGTGCTGCGCGGCATCGTGCTCGGCGCGGGTCTCTACGACGAGAAGCCGTCACAGCTCCATCTGGTGGTGCGTGACTCGGGAGGCGAGGCGTCGAAGGCCGCCGCGGCGGTGAACGAGCTGGCGGGCGCGGGCGTGGCGGCGATCATCGGTCCCGTGCGCTCCTCGGAGGCGCTGAGCGCCGCACCCGTCGCCGAGGCGGCGCGCGTGCCGCTGCTCTCGTTCGCCCGGCGCGACGACGTCGCAGAGCTCGGTGAGTACATCTTCCGGCTGGGACTCACTCCGGGCGACCAGGCGGCGCAGCTGGTGCGCTGGTGCGCGGAGCAGCGCGGCTGCAAGCGCTTCGCGATCCTGTATCCCGCGGACGAGTACGGCACGAGCTTCAAGAACAAGTTCTGGGAGGCCGTCGAGGCTTCGGGCGGGACGGTCACCGGCGTCGAGGAATATCCGCCGGGCTCCGTCGACTGGCAGCCGGAGATCAAGCGCCTGGTCGGTCTCGCCGGGCTGCCGCGCGAGACGCAGGCGCTGGTCGACGAGCGCAACAAGCTGCGCCGCCACGCGCCCGAGAACGCCGCCAAGCTGGCGCTGCCGAAGTTCCAGGGCCTGCCGCCGCACGTCGACTTCGACGCGGTGTTCATTCCGGACGACGCGCCCAGCATCGGCTTGATCCTGCCGCAGCTCCGCTTCTTCGACATACGCGACGTCGTGTATCTCGGCGGCAGCGGCTGGAACGATCCGCAGCTGGTGAAGATCGCCGGGCGCGAGGCGACGCGCGCGGTGTTCACGGACGAGTTCTTCGCGGGCAGCGCGCGGCCCGAGGTCGCCGAGTTCGTGCGCCACTACGCCGCCACCTACGGCTCGGCGCCGGACGAGTACGCCGCGGAGGGCTACGACGCGGCTGCGCTGCTGCGCTTCGTGCTGGCCGGAGGCGATACGCCGAGCGGCGACGTGCTGCGCGATCGACTCTTGCGCGTGAGTGGCTTCCCTGGCGTATCGGGGCTCCAGTCATTCGACACCACGGGCGGTGCCCGCAAGTCACTCGAGTTCCTCACCGTGCGCGAGAACGCCATCGTCGCCACCCCGGCACCGGCGGCCCCGCAGTAGATCAAGATCCCCGGCGCGCGAGTCGATTCGAAAAGCGTGGAAAGCGATTCCCCCGGCGCCTTCGAAATCCCGAGTCAGCTCCCGCTCCTGCCCATTCGCGACGCGGTCGTGTTCCCGTCGATGATCCTGCCCTTGTTCGTCGGCCGCGACGTCTCGGCGCACGCGATCGAGACGGCGATCGAGGGCGACCGCCTCCTGGCGCTGGTGACGCAGCGCGACCCCGAGGTCGACGACCCGGGCCCCGACGACCTGTATTCCGTCGGCGTGGTCGGGATGATCATGCGCATGATGCGCCTGCCCGACGGCCGCCTGAAGGTGCTGGTGCAGGGGCTCGCCAAGATCCGCGTGACTCACTATCTGCGCACCGAGCCCCACATCGACGTGCAGGTCGAAGCGCTGCCCGCGGAGCAGACCGCGCCCTTCAGCGTCGAAGTCGAAGCGCTGGTGCGCGGCGTGCGCGAGAAGCTCGAAGAGCTGCTGCCCCTGAAGCACCTGCCGCCGGAGATCCTGTCGGTCACCGGCAGCGTCGACGATCCCGGGCGCCTCGCGGACCTGGTCGCGTCGAACCTGCGGCTGCGGGTCGAAGAGGCGCAGGAGATCCTCGAGATCGTCGAGCCGGTGCGCCGGCTGCGCAAGATCGATGCGCTCCTGCGCCGCGAGATGGCGGTGTCGTCCGTGCAGGCCGAGATCCAGACGGCAGCGCGCGACGAGCTCTCCCGCTATCAGCGCGAGCAGTTCCTGCGCGAGCAGATGCGCCAGATCCAGGAGGAGCTCGGGGAGGGCGCCGACCGCAAGTCCGAGCAGGACGAGCTGCGCGCGCGCATCCAGAGCGCGGGCATGAACGACGAGGCTCGGGGCGAGGCGGAGCGGCAGCTCGATCGGCTGGCGCGCATGCATCCCGACTCGTCGGAGACCCAGGTCATCCGCAGCTACCTCGAGTGGATCACCGAGCTCCCGTGGGCCAAGGTCTCGGACGACAACCTCGAGCTCGCGCACGCGCGCGACGTGCTCGAGAAGGATCACGCGTATCTCAATCGCGTGAAGGAGCGCATCCTCGAGTTTCTCGCCGTGCACAAGCTGCGCGGCTCGACCGCCGGCAAGGGGCCGATCCTGTGTCTCGTCGGCCCGCCGGGCGTGGGCAAGACGTCGCTCGGCCGCTCGATCGCGCAGGCGATGGGCCGCGGCTTCGTGCGCATGTCGCTGGGCGGCATGCGCGACGAGGCCGAGATCCGCGGTCACCGGCGCACGTACGTCGGCGCCTTGCCCGGCCGGATCATCCAGGGCATGCGCCAGGCGGGCACCAGCAACCCGATCTTCCTGCTCGACGAGATCGACAAGATCGGCGCCGACTACCGCGGCGATCCGGCGGCGGCGCTGCTCGAGGTGCTCGACCCGGAGCAGAACCACACGTTCCGCGATCACTACCTGAACGTGCCCTACGACCTGTCGAAGACGCTGTTCATCGCCACCGCGAATCTGGTCGACCCGATCCCGCGCGCGCTGCTCGACCGCATGGAAGTGATTCGCCTCCCGGGCTACACGCCCGAGGAGAAGGAAGTGATCGCGCGCCGCTATCTCCTGCCGCGCCAGGTCGAGGAGTGCGGCCTGACACAGGAGCGTGTACAGGTCTCGCGCGCCGCGGTGCGCGACGTGATCAGCGGCTACACGCAGGAAGCCGGCGTGCGCGGGCTGGAGCGCGAGCTCGGGCGCCTGCTGCGCAAGATCGCGCGGCGCATCGCCGAGGGCGAGACGCAACACGTTTCGGTGTCGTCGCGCAACCTGCGCTCCCTGCTCGGGCCGGCGCCGCTGCTCGGCGAGTCGATCCCGCGCACCGCCGAGGAAGGCCTCGCCCGCGGCCTCGCCTGGACCGAGGCGGGCGGCGAGGTGCTGGTCGTCGAGGCCACGATGGTGCGCGGGCGCGGCTTGCTGCTCACCGGGCAGCTCGGCGAGGTGATGAAGGAGTCGGGCCAGGCGGCGCTGTCGTACGTGCGCTGGCGCGGCGCGGACCTGGGCATCGCCGAGGCGCTCGCGAAGCACGAGATCCACGTGCACGTTCCCGCCGGCGCGACGCCGAAGGACGGCCCGTCCGCGGGCATCACCATGGCGACCGCGATGGTGTCTCTGCTGACGGGAATTCCGGTGCGCGCGGACATCGCGATGACCGGCGAAGTGACTCTGCGCGGCCGCATCCTGCCCGTCGGCGGCGTGCGCGAGAAGGTGCTCGCCGCGCTGCGCCGCGGCATCCGCCACGTGATCCTGCCCGAGGCGAACCGGCACGACCTCGAGGACGTGCCGCCGGAGCTGGCGCGCAAGCTCGAGTTCCACTTCGTGCGCGGCATGGACGAGGTGCTCGACCTCGCGCTGCAGGAGCCGATCCTGGCCAAGCGCAAGCCCCGCCGCACCGCGGCGCGCGCGCCCTCGGCGATCATTCGCTCCTGAGCTCGCCTAAGATCCGCTCGTGGATCCGCGCGAGCTCGGTGAGTTCGGACTGATCGCGGCGATTCGTCGCGCCGCCGCCGGGCGCGGTGCGCGCGGCCCGAGGAACTCCCGCGCGTCTTCTCCGTGGCGCGTGGCGATCGGCGACGACGCGGCGGTGCTCTTGCCGAAGCGCGGCGAGGAGCTCGTGGTCACTGCGGACGCGCTCGTCGAGGACGTGCATTTCCGCTGGCGCACGACTGACCCGCGCTCGCTGGGGCACAAGGCGCTGGCGGTGAACCTCTCGGACGTGGGCGCGATGGGCGCGCGTCCGCTCGGCTTCCTGCTCACGCTGGGCTTGCCGGCCCGCATGGACGGGAAGCGGCTCGACGGCTTTCTCGCGGGGCTGCTCGCGCTCGCGCGCGAGAGTCACTGCCCGCTCGTCGGCGGCGACGTCGTGCGCGCGGGCGAGTTCAGCGCGGGAGTCACGGCGCTGGGCGCGGTGGCGCGCGGGCGGGCGCTCCTGCGCAGCGGCGCGCGCGCCGGGGATCGCCTGTTCGTGACCGGCGAGCTCGGTGGCGCGGCGGCGGGGCTGGCGCTGCTCGAGGGCCCGGGCGCGCGCAGCGCGGCCGAGCGGGCGCTGGTGCAGAGGCAGATCGCGCCGCGGCCGCCGTTCGCCGCGGGTGCGCGCCTCGCGCGCCTGCGCCTGGCGCGCGCCGCGATCGACGTCTCCGATGGGCTCGCCCAGGACCTCGGCCACCTGGTCCACGAGAGCCGGGCCGGCGCGCGCGTCGAGCTCGAGCGCCTGCCGCTCGCGCGCGGATTGGCCCGCGCGGCGGCGCGCCTGGGCGCCGATCCGCTCCTGCTCGCGCTCGCCGGCGGCGAAGACTACGAGCTGCTGTTCGCCGCGCCGGCGCGCGCGCCGAGCGCAGCCGTGCTCAGCCGGCGACTGCAGTGTCGCGTGACCGAGATCGGCGTC
>DATFUE010000567.1:0-3003 GCA_035261165.1 Myxococcota bacterium | reverse complement strand
CGGGCGCCGTGCTTCTCGAGCGCCGGCATGAGGCAGATGCGACCCGCGTCGCTCTTGCACGCGCGCGGACACATCACCCCGGGACACCCGTCGCAGCCGGGCACGAAGCCCAGGCCGGCGTGCGCGCGGTAGGGGTGCAGGCCGAGCTCGCGGAAGGAGTCGTACAGGTCCTGGTCGCGCGGGCTGAGCGGGGGCGGCTGGCGCAGCGCCGATTGGGCGTCGGGGTTGAGCGGGTCCGGGGTCCCGGTCACGCAGAAGAGCGCCTCGGCCTGCCGGTAGAAGGGCACGAGCTCGTCGTACGCGATCGGCCAGGCTTCGGGCAGCGTCGCCTCCGGAGCCTGGGGATGGTTCGCCTTCGGGCGGAAGTCGCGCGGGTGGAGGCGCTCGAGCTGCGCGGCGTAGAGGCTGGTCGAGCCGCCCGTCCCGCAGCCGAGGGGCGCGAAGAACTCGAGCGGGCCGAAGCTCGAGTTGCCCTGGATCGGCAGCGGAAAATGAGCGCGGTCCAGGCGCGCCTCGGGGCTGTCGTCGGCGCCGTCCGGAATCTGGCCGGTGCCGCGATCGAAGTCGCCGAAGAGGAAATGCCCGCGCTCCAGGAAGAGCACGCGCCAGCCGCGCTGCGCCAGCGCGTAGCCGGCGGTCGCCCCGCCCATGCCGGTGCCGACGACCAGCACGTCCCATGCGCCAGGCTCCAGCGACTCGGGGGCGTACGGAGGCGAGCTCATCTGCGATCGACGGGTGTGGCCGTCCCGGGTACGGTATCGCGCCGATGATTCGCAGCGTGGACGGGCGCGTTTTGAGCGAGAGCTACAGGAAGGCGGCACCCTTCCCGTCGATCTGCATCGACGACTTCCTCGAGCCGAGCTTCGCGCTCGAGATCGCGCGCTCGTACCCGCAGTCGTTGCAGGGGGCGACCCGTTCGTACGACGCGCTGAACGAGAAAGGCAAGACTCAAATCGAGGAGCGGTCCCGCTTCCCCGAGCCGGTCGGGCGTCTCGCGGATCACTGCGCGAGTCAGGGGTTCCGGGATGTCTTGTCCGAGATCAGCGGCATCCCGAACCTGCTCTGGGATCCGAAGTTCATCGGTGGCGGCATGCATCAGACGCGCGCTCACGGCCGCCTCGACGTGCACGTCGACTTCAACCAGCTGCAGCCGAGTGGATGGTTTCGCCGCGTCAACCTCCTGCTGTTCTTGAACGAGACCTGGCGCGAGGACTGGGGCGGGCGGCTGGAGCTCTGGGATCGAGAGGTCCAGCACTGCGTGCAGTCGTTCGCTCCGCTGCTGAACCGCTGCGTGATCTTTACGACGAGCGAGATCAGCTTCCACGGAGTCACGGCTCTCACTTGCCCCGACGACGTCGTGCGGCGCTCCTTCGCGCTCTACTTCTACACGAAGGAGGCGCCGGCCGACGCGCACGGCGCGCACTCCACGATCTTCCGCGCGCGTCCCGACGAGCACCTGAAGCGCTACGTGCTGATGCCCGCCGAGCGCGTGAAGCGCGCGGTCCGCGGGCTTCGCTCGCAGGCGCGTCTGCTCGCCAAGCGAGCCCTCGGCCGGCGGTAGCGCCCGCGCGCTCACAGCGCCAGGCGATACTGGCGGCACCAGCGCAGCAAGACGAACAGCGCCCAGACCCGCGACCAGTAGACGCCGCGCGACCCGGTCTGGAAGGCGCTCCAGAGCTGCGCGACGACGCGCGGGTCTAGGCCCAGGGAGCGACACATCTCTGTGTCGTTCAGCGTGGCGCCGACCTCGCCGCGGAGGTGGCGGCGGCACCAGTCGCCGATCGGCAGCACGAAGCCCTGCTTCGGACGCTCGAAGAGCGCGGAGTCCAGGCCGGCGAGCCCGAGGTCGCGCAGGCGCTGCTTCCGTCCGAGCGGCGCGAAGCGCGTGGCCTCGTCGAGCGCGAAGGTCTCTTCGACGACCCGGTGGTCGAGGAGCGGCACGCGCACCTCGAGCGCGACGGCCATGCTGGCGGCGTCGGTGTCTCGCAGCAGGCGCTCGCCGAGGAACAGCGCCAGCTCGAGCCGCGAGATCGAGTGCAGCGTGGCCTCGGTACCCGCGAGCTCGCGGAGCTCCTGCACGCGCTCTTTCGGCAAGCCCGACACCGTCTGACCCGCCGCGGGGAAGAGCCGGCGCAGGAAGTCGGACGTGAAGAGCTCGTAGGAGCTCTGATAGAGCGCGAGCAGGTCGCCGCGCGCGCAGAGCGCGTCGCCGACCTTGCCCCAGCGGGTCTGCGAGGGCACGCCGGCCGCGGAGTTGCGGAGCAGTGAGTTGAGTCCACCGGCCGCGGCGCGCAGCGCAGCATCGGGCAGCCAGCCCAGAGCTCGACCGGCGAGCGCGGCTTTGGGAAGGGTGCGGAAGCTCGGGTATCCGCCGAACAGCTCGTCGCCGCCGGTGCCCGCCAGCGCGACGGTGATTCCCGCCTCGCGCACGGCGCGACTCACGAAGTAGGTGTTCAGCGCGTCGAACGTCGGCTGGTCGATGCAGCCGAGCGCGTCCTCGAGCCCGTGCCGGAAGTCGGCCTCGGTGAGCTTGATCTCGGTGTGCTCGGTGCCGATCGCGGCGGCGACCGCGCGCGCGTGCGGCGCTTCGTCGAACTCGCTCTCGGCGAAGCTGATGTTGAAGGTGCGGACAGACTGGGAGCTGCGCGCAGCCAGCGCCGTCATCGCGCTCGAGTCGATGCCGCCCGAGAGAAACACGCCGAGCGGAACGTCGGCGATCTGATGGATGCGCATCGCTTCCTGCAGCTCGTCGCCGAGTCCGCGCGAGTCACTCGAGTGACCCGCCTCGGCCGGATGCCAGAAGCGGAGCGGCGCGGCGGAGCGCGCCTCGAGATCGAGATCGAGAAAGCTCCCGGCCGGAAGGAGCTGCACCCCGGTCAGCATCGTGCGCGGGCCGACGGTGAAGCCGTTCCACAGAAAGCTCTCGAGGGCGACCGGATCGATCCGGCGCTCGAGCTGCCCGCTGGCGAGCAGCGCGCGAACCTCGGACGCGAACAACAGCAC
>DATFUE010000566.1:0-5499 GCA_035261165.1 Myxococcota bacterium | reverse complement strand
ATCGGACTCGCGCAGCCGCACCTCGAGCAGGTCGGCGATCTCGACGTCGATCTCCGTCAAGGTCGCGGGATCCTGGACGTCCCGGCGCTGGTAGGCGAGCGCGAGCACCACCTCCGGCCAGTCACCGAGCCCGCGCGCCAGGTCCGCGTCCAGGCGACTCAGGCGCGCGCGCACCGCCGCGTCCGCCGAGTCCGTGTTCGCGCGCGCCAGGACCGCGCGCCCGTCCGCCGGCCGCCCGAGCTTCTGGTACAGCCCCGCGGACTTCATCGCCGCGTCGACGTTGCGCTCGCTCTTCGGGTAGTCCTCGACCAGGCGCCGGAAGCTCGCTGCCGCCTCTTCCTTCTTGCCGCGCGCGAGCTGGGCTTCGCCGAGCAGATAGAGCGCTTCGTCCATGCGTTTGCTCTGGCCGAGCTCGGTCTGGAAGCGCACCAGGATTTCCTCGGCCTTCGCGGCCTGACCTTTGGCGAGCAGCGCGCTCGCGGCCTTCAGATCCGCGTCGGCCGCCGCTTCGTACGGAAGCTGGGCGCCGTTGCGCACCACCGTCGGCTTCGCGCACGAGAGCGCGAGCAGCGCCAGCCCGAGCGCGACGCGGAGCCGGGCCGCGCTCATTCGAACAGGTCTCGCACTTTGTCCAGGAAGCCGCGGCGCCGGGGATTCACTTCGTCCCCCGAGATGCGCGCGAACTCCTCGAGCAGCTTGCGCTGCTCGTCGTTGAGCTTGGTCGGCACTTCGACGAAGAGCCGCGCGACGATGTCGCCGCGCGGGCCGCCGCCCAGGCGCGGCAAGCCGCGGCCGCGCAGGCGGAGCAAGTCACCGGACTGGGAGCCGGCCTTCACGGTGAGCATCTCCGTGCCCTCAAGCGTCGGCACCTCGACCTCGGCGCCGAGCGCGCCCTGCGCGATCGAGAGCGGCACCTCGCAGTGCAGGTCCGTGCCTTCGCGCTCGAAGATCGGGTGCTCCTTCACTTCGACGACGACGAAGAGGTCGCCCGGCGGACCGCCGTCGTAGCCGGCCTCGCCTTCACCCGTGAGTCGCAGGCGCACGCCCGTGTCGACGCCGGCGGGGATGCGCACCGACAAGTTCTGCACCGTCTCGACGCGGCCCTTGCCGCGGCAGTCGGCGCAGGCGCGCTTCAGACTCTGGCCGACACCGCCACAGCGATCGCAGGTGCGCGCGATGCGGAAGAAGCCCTGCTGCAGCGCGACCTGGCCGCGACCGCCGCAGCGCTTGCACGTCTCGCGCTCGCCGCCCGAGCCTGCGCACTTGGCGCACGACTTGTGTTTCGGAATGCGCAGCTGCTCCTCGCCGCCGAGCGCCGCCACCGAGAATTCGACCTCGAGGTCGTAGCGGAGGTCGGCGCCGCGCCGGCCGCGGCCGCCGCGCCGCGAGAACACGTCGCTGCCGAAGAACTCCGCGAACAGGTCGCTGAAGTTCGCGAACGGGTCGAAGCCCTGGAACGGATCGCCGCCAGCGGCGCCCCCGAACGCCGCGTGGCCGAAGCGGTCGTACTGCGCGCGCTTCTCGTCGTCCGAAAGGATCGCGTACGCCTCGCTCGCTTCCTTGAACTGCGCCTCGGCTTCGGGGTTGTTCGGGTTCTTGTCGGGATGGAACTGGTGGGCGAGCTTGCGGTACGCCTTCTTCAGCTCATCCGGGTCGACGTCCCGCGAGACGCCGAGAATTTCGTAGTAGTCGCGCTTCATTGGAGCGGCGAGAGGCTATGGTCCGGATGCATCGGCGCAACCCCGCCGCGACCCCGCGCCGCCGCGCCGCCGCGCGATTGATTCGCGCGGCCAGCGGTTGGCTTCGCGCGGCCCACGGGTGGGCCGCTCAATCCTCGATCAGCTCGTCGTCCGGAGCGGCTGGAGCGGCCGGGGCGGCCGCGGGATCGACGGCGGTGCCGCCGTCCATCCGCTCGTACATCGCCTCGGTCATCTTGTAGGCGAGCTGCTGCAGGTCCTCGACCGCGGTTCGCAGGTCGTCCGCTTCGCCCCCCGCCAGCGCCTTGCGCGCGCGCGTCAGCGCGCTGTCGACTTCGGCGCGCTCGGTCGCTTCGAGCTTCTCACCGTAGAGGCCGAGCGTCTGGTCGACCGAGTAGACCAGCCCTTCCCCGGCGTTGCGCAGCTCGACCATCGCGCGCCGCTCGGCGTCGTCCGAAGCGTGCATCGCCGCCTCCTGCACGAGCTTCTCGATCTGCTCGGGGGCGAGGCCGCCGGAGGCCGAGACCTTGATCTGCTGCGCGCGCCCGGTGCCGAGCTCTTTGGCCGAGACGTTCAGGATGCCGTCGGCATCGATGTCGAAGCTGACCTCGATCTGCGGCACGCCGCGCGGCGCGGGCGGAATGCCGATCAGCTCGAAGCGCCCGAGTGTCTGGTTGTCGTTCGCGAGCTCGCGCTCGCCCTGCAGCACGTGCACGCGCACCAGGTTCTGGTTGTCTTCCGTGGTCGAGAAGACCTCGCTCTTGCGCGTGGGCACGGTGGTGTTGCGCGGGATGATCTTGGTCATGACCCCGCCCTGGGTCTCGACGCCGAGCGAGAGCGGAGTCACGTCGAGCAGCAGCACGTCGCTGGCCTCGCCCTTCAGCACCCCGCCCTGGATGGCGGCGCCGACGGCGACGACCTCGTCCGGGTTCACGCCGCGGTGCGGCGGCTTGCCGAAGATCTTCTCGACCTTGGCTTGCACCGACGGCATGCGCGTCATGCCGCCGACCAGGATCACGCGGTCGACCTGCTTCGGCTCGAGCCCGGCGTCGGAGAGCGCGGCGCGGCACGGCGGCTCGAGCCGCTCGATCAGCTCCGCGACCAGCTCCTCGAGCTTGTCGCGAGTCAGGGTCTCGGAGAGATGCTTCGGGCCGGCGTCGTCCGCGGAGATGAACGGCAGGTTCACGTCGGTCTCGGTGGCCGAGGACAGCTCCTGCTTCGCGCGCTCCGCGGCTTCCTTCAGGCGCTGCAGGGCCATCGCGTCGCTGCGCAAGTCACTGCCGGGGTTCTTGGCCGCGAACTGCGTCGCGAGCCAATTCAACACGGCCTGATCGAAGTCCTCGCCGCCGAGGAACGTGTCGCCGTTGGTCGAGAGCACCTCGAAGACGGAGTCACCGATGCGCAGGATCGAGATGTCGAACGTGCCGCCGCCGAGGTCGAAGACCGCGATCGTCTCCTGACCTTCCTTGTCGAGCCCGTAGGCGAGCGCCGCCGCGGTGGGCTCGTTGATGATGCGCAGCACGTTCAGGCCCGCGATGCGCCCCGCGTCCTTGGTCGCCTGGCGCTGCGCGTCGTTGAAGTACGCGGGAACGGTGATGACCGCTTCAGTGACTTCTTCGCCGAGATAGTCCTGCGCGGTCTCCTTCATCCGCTTCAGGATCAGCGAGGAGATCTCCTCGGGGCTGCACTCCTTGTCGCGCAGCTTCACCCAGGCGTCGCCGTTCGGCGCCTGACAGATCTGGAACGGGGAGATCTCGCGGAAGCGCGCGACGTTCTCGTCGTCGAAGCGGCGCCCGATCAGGCGCTTCACCGCGAACACGGTGTTCGCGGGGTTGGTCACCGCCTGGCGCTTGGCGATCTGACCGCAGAGCCGCTCGCCGTCCTGGTTCGCGGCGACGATCGACGGCGTGGTGCGGCTGCCCTCGCTGTTCGCGATGACGATCGGCTCGCCGCGCTCCAGGATCGCGACGCAGCTGTTCGTGGTGCCGAGGTCGATGCCGACGACTCTTCCCATGCCTTCCGTCGCGGGACTCGAAGGACGGTGGAGTGCGTCTACGCCTGCTCCGTCGCCACCGCGACCATCGCAGGCCGCAGCAACCGATCCTTCAGCATGTAACCCTTCTGGTAGACCTCGACGATCGTGCCCGGCGGCTTGTCACTGCTCGGAACGCGCCGCACCGCCTCGTGGATCTGGGGATCGAACGGCTGGCCCAGCGCCTGGATTTCGACCACCCCTTGGCGAGTCAGGAGCTGAAGCAGTGACCGGTAGGTCAGTTCGATGCCCTGCAGAAGGTTATCGCTGTCGCCGCGCTGCTCCTCCTTGCGGCCGTGCTCCACGGCTCGCTCGAGGTTATCGACGATAGGCAACAGGTCCTTGACGAGGTTCTCGTTGGCGTAGTTGTGCAGGTCCTGCCGTTCCTTGAGCGAACGGCGCCGGAAATTGTCGAAATCTGCGCCGAGGCGCAGATAGCGATCCTTGAGCTCGGCGAGCTCATCGCCTGGCTCGGCCGGCGCCGCGGCCGGACCCGGCGCGCCGGGCTCGGGCTTGGGGTCGGCCGAGTCGTCGAGCTCGTTCATGAGCTCCGACGGCAGCTCGACCTTGGGTCCTTTCGGCTCGCTCATGGCTCGCTCGTCCAGTGAGTGGATCCGCTCTTGGTCGTGCAGGCTCAGCCGAGCGCGGGGGCCAGCTTTCCCGACACGTAGCGGACGACCGGTATGATCCGATCGTAGCGCATGCGCACGGGGCCGATCACACCGAGTCCGCGCAGCGGCGCGGGCCCGAGCTGCTCGGCCACGACCGCGCAGCGCGCGACGCCGGGATCGCCGAGCTCCTCGCCGATCGCGACGCACACGCCGCGCGCCGAGATGACCTTGTCGAGCAAGGTCAGCATGCGCTGCTTCTCCTCGAGCGCGCGCAGCACGTCGCGCAGGTGCTCGCCATCGGCGAACTCCGGCTGGTCGAGCAGGCGGCTGCGATCACCGACGTACAGCTCCGCCGCGGCGGCGTCGCTCACGTCGAGGCCGCGGGTGCCCAGAGCCAAGGTCTCGCGCCAGAGCGCGTCGCGCCGCTGCCGGTCGCCTTCGATCTCCGCCTGCAGGCGCGCGCGCGCGTCCTCGAGGGTGAGACCGGCGACGAGCTGCGAGAGATCCGCCGAGACGCGATCGAGGCGCCGCTGGTCGGACTCGCGCTCGTCGAGCAGACGCGTGCGCACCGCGCCGCAGTCGGAGACGAGCAGCGCCATCACCCGCTCGCTCGAGACGCGCACGAAGCGGACGTTCGCGAGGCGCAGCTGCTCGCGGTCGAGCGCGAGGCTGAAGCCGAGCTGGCCGGTGACTTCGGTGAGCACGTCGGCGGCGCGCTGCAGGGCGCTGCCATCGCCGCCCGCGAGCTCGCGCGCCAGGCGCGCCGGCATGCGCTGCTCGGCGAGCGGCTCGCGCTGCAAGTGGTCCACCCAGAGGCGGAACGCGGCGTCGGTGGGCTGTCGGCCTGCGGACGTGTGCGGCTGCTCGAGCAGACCGAGCTCCATCAGCTCGGCCATCGCACCGCGCACCGTCGCGGACGAGAAAGGCAGCTCGCCGAGGTCGAGCGCGTCGCGCGAGCCGACCGGCTGACCCGACTCGACATAGCCGCGCAGGACGGCGAGCAGCACGTCGGCCAGCCGGCTCGGCAGCTCGCCGAAGTCGGGAATCGCCGAGATTTGCGCAACGCCGCGCGAGCCTTGGTGTTTCACCGCGCTTCGAGGCTAGCCGCGCGCGTCCGCGGGTGTCAACGTCCGAGGAGCTCCAGGAACACCTCGTCCGC
>DATFUE010000565.1:0-3754 GCA_035261165.1 Myxococcota bacterium | reverse complement strand
AGCGGCGTGGTGACCAGCCGGCCCGGGGGGACCTCGATCCCGTACTCGCGCAGCAGCGTTTTCGCCTGATACTCGTGAACGTTCATCGCGCGCCGCCTCTCAGAGCTTCGCCGCCGCGACGAGTGACTTCACGGCCTCCGCGCTCTTGTCGAGCAGCGCGCGCTCCGCCGCGTCCAGCTCGAGCTCGAGCACGCGCTCCACGCCGCGCGCGCCGAGCACCGCGGGCACGCCGAAGTAGATCCCCTTGTGGCCGTACTCGCCGTCGAGATAGGCGGCACAGGGCAGCACGCGCTTCTGATCGAAGAGCACCGCCTCGGCCATCTCGACCGACGCCTCGGCGGGAGATACGAACGCGGAGCCGGTCTTGAGCAGCGCGACGACCTCGCCGCCGGCGTCCTGGGTGCGCTTCGAGATCTTGGCGATGGTCGCGTCGTCCATGAGCTTGCGCAGCGGCACGCCGCCGACGCTGCAGTAGCGCGGCAGCGGCACCATCGTGTCGCCGTGACCGCCCAACACCACCGCGTGTACGTCGCGCACCGAGACGCCGAGCGCCTGCGCGACGAAGAAGCGGAAGCGCGAGGAGTCGAGCACGCCCGCCTGGCCGAAGACGCGCTCCTTCGGGAAGCCGGTGAGCTGTTTCATCGCCAGCACCATGACGTCGAGCGGATTCGAGACGACGATCACGACCGCCTCGGGAGAGTGCTGCTTGATGCCCGCGGCGACGGTCTTGATGATGCCGAGGTTCACGCTGAGCAGGTCGTCGCGACTCATGCCCGGCTTGCGCGGCACGCCGGCGGTCACGATGTACAGGTCCGAGCCGGCCGTGTCCTTGTAGTCGTTGGTGCCGGTCACCTTCACGTCGCTGCCCCAGCCGGAGAGCGCGTGGCAGATGTCGAGCGCCTTGCCCTGTGGCACCCCCTCGACCACGTCGAAGAGCACGACGTCGGCGATGCGGCGCTGCGCGACGAGCTGGGCCTGGACGCCGCCGATCTGGCCCGCGCCGATCAGCGAGATCTTCGGTCGCCTCACGGAGTCACTCCATGTTCTCGATGATGGCGTCGGCGAACTCCGAGCACTTGAGGAGGGTGGCGCCGTCCATCAGTCGGTGGAAGTCGTAAGTCACTCGCTTCTGCGCGATCGTGCGCGAGATGCCCCGATCGATCTTGCGCGCCGCCTCGCCCCAGCCCAAGTGGTCGAGCATCATGACCCCGGATAGGATCACCGAGCTCGGATTCACCTTGTCCTGATCGGCGTATTTGGGCGCGGTGCCGTGCGTGGCCTCGAAGATGCCGTGCCCGGTGAGATAGTTGATGTTCGCGCCCGGGGCGATGCCGATGCCGCCGACCTGCGCCGCGAGCGCGTCGGACAGATAGTCGCCGTTCAGGTTCATGGTCGCGATCACGTCGAAGTCCTCGGGGCGAGTCAGCACCTGCTGCAGGGTGATGTCCGCGATCGAGTCCTTCACCAGGAGCTGGCCCTTGGGCGGGTTGCCGCCGCAGTCGTCCCAGCCGATCGCGCGGCGCGCGTATTCCTGCTTGACCAGCTCGTAGCCCCAGTCGCGGAACGCGCCCTCGGTGAACTTCATGATGTTCCCCTTGTGCACGATCGTGAGTGACTTGCGCTCGTGCTCGAGCGCGTAGTCGAGCGCGGCCCGCATGAGTCGCTCGGTACCCTCGCGCGAGATGGGCTTGATGCCGATGCCGCTCGTGTCGGGGAAGCGGATCTTCTTCACGCCCATCTCCTTCTGGAGAAAGGCGATCAGCTTCTTGGCCTCGGGTGACTCGGCGGGCCATTCGACGCCGGCGTAGATGTCCTCGGTGTTCTCGCGGAAGATCACCATGTCGACCAGCTCGGGGCGCTTCACGGGGCTCGGCACGCCCTGGTACCAGCGCACCGGTCGCAGACACACGTACAGGTCGAGCATCTGCCGCAGCGCCACGTTCAGGCTGCGGATGCCGCCACCGATCGGTGTCGTGAGCGGGCCTTTGATCCCGACCAGGCACTCGCGGAACTTCGCGACGGTCTCGTCAGGCAGCCAGTTCTTCGTGCGCTCGAACGCCTTCTCGCCCGCGAGCACCTCGAACCAGGCGATCTTCTTCTTGCCCTTGAAGGCCTTCGCGACGGCGGCGTCGAACACGCGCACAGACGCCTTCCAGATGTCGCGGCCGGTCCCGTCGCCCTCGACGTAGGCGATCGTCGGATTCTCGGGAACCTCGAGCGTGCCGTCGGCGCGCTTGCGAATGAGCGTTCCGGATTGGCGCACGAGCGCAGCTTCGGCCATCGGGGGGCTCCTCTTGGGCGCGGCGCAGTATAGGGGCTAGTTCTTCGCGGTCGCAATTCGCTCGGCGGCGGCGCTGAACGCTCGCTCGAGCTCGGGGTAGTCGCGCGTGACCGGAAACTGCGGAAACTCCGCGACGACGTTGGCCGGCGGGCGAAACAGGATGCCCGCGTCGGCGGCCAGCAGCATGCTCGTGTCGTTGTAGCTGTCGCCCGCGGCGATCACGCGAAAGCGCAGGTCGTGCAGGCGCTCGACCGACGCGCGCTTCTGATCCGGCAGGCGCAGCCGGTAGTTCGCGATCCGACCCGACGCTTCGATCTCGAGGTCGTGCGCGAACAGAGTCGGGTGTCCGAGCTTCTCCATCAGCGGCTTCGCGAACGGATAGAACGTGTCCGAGAGGATCAGCACCTGGAAGCGCGCGCGCAGCCACGCGACGAACTCGAGCGCGCCGGGCAGCGGATCGAGCGTCGCGATCACCGCCTCGATCTCGCGGATGCCCAGCTTGTGGCGGTCCAGGATCTCCAGGCGGCGGCGCATCAGCCGGTCGTAGTCGGGCTCGTCGCGCGTGGTGCGGCGCAGCTCCGCGATCCCGGTGCGCTCGGCGACGTTGATCCAGATTTCGGGGACCAGCACGCCCTCGAGGTCGAGACAGGCGACGATCACGCGGGATACCTCACTCGCGACGGTACACGCTGCCGCCGCGCATGACGAACACGATGCGCTGCAGCTCCATCACGTCCACGAGCGGATTGCGTCTGGTCGCGACCAGGTCCGCGCGCTTGCCGACCTCGAGCGTGCCGACCTCGCCCTCGATGCCGAGCACGCTGGCCGCGCTCTTGGTCGCGGCCTCGATCGCCGCGGCGGGAGTCATTCCGGCCTCGACCATGTACTGGAACTCACGCGCGTTCTCGCCGTGCGGATACACGCCCGCGTCGGTGCCGAACGCGACCTTCACGCCGCCCGCGAGCGCGCGGCGCAGGGCGTCCTGAATGTGCGGGCCGACGGCGCGCGCCTTCTCCGCGACCGCGGGCGGGAAGAAGCCGGGAATCTTCGCGCGCTCCTCGACGGTCTTTCCCGCGATCACCGTCGGCACGTACCAGGCGCCCGTCTTCTTGAACAGCTCGATCGACGCTGCGTCGAGGAACGTGCCATGCTCGATCGTGTCGACGCCGGCGCGCAGCGCGGCGTTGAGGCCGGCGGCGCCGTGGGCGTGAGCTGCCACCTTGCGCCCCAGCATGTGCGCGGTGCTCACGATCTCCTCGAGCTCGTCGTCCTTGAACTGCTGGTCGGTCCCCGACGCGACGACGTCGAGCACGCCGCCGGTCGCGGCGATCTTGATCCAGTCCGCGCCGCGCTTCACCTGCACGCGCACCGCGGCGCGCGCGGCGTACGGCCCGTCGGCCACTCCTTGATAGGGGCCGGGCGGGTCGAACAGGTCCTCGCGGTAGCCGCTTGTGCGGTCGCCGTGCCCGCCGG
>DATFUE010000564.1:0-4535 GCA_035261165.1 Myxococcota bacterium | reverse complement strand
CGCTCGCCGAGGCGATCCGCAAGGCGGAGCCCGACTCGAACGTGCGCTTCGTGGGCACCGCGCGCGGTCTCGAGACGAGGTATGTCCCCGCCGCGGGCTATCCGCTCGATCTCGTGCCGAGCGCGCAAGTGACTGGCCGCGGCATCGCGCGCGGGTTGGCGGGCATGCTCACCGGCATTCGCGGCATCGCGGTCGCGCGCGCGCAGCTCCGCGCGCAGGGCGCCGACCTCGTGATCGGCGTCGGCGGCTACGCGTCCGTGGGCGCGGTCGCAGCGGCGCTCACGCTCGGCATCCCGACGGTGCTGCTCGAGCCCAATGCGCGACCGGGACGCGCGAACCGGCTCCTGGGTCGCTTCGCGCGCCGCGTCTTCGTCGCCTTCGAGGATGCGATCCCGTTCTTCCCCGCGGGTCGCGCGGTGCTGACCGGCAGACCGGTGCGCGCGCTGCCCCGCGCCGGGCTGCGCGCGCAGGACGGAGTGACTCGCCTGTTGATCACCGGCGCGAGTCAGGGCGCGCGCTCGGTGAATCGCGCGATCGCCGCCGCCCTGCCCCGCCTGGCCGAGATCCCGGGCCTCGAGATCACCCACCAGACGGGCGCGGCTGGGCTCGACGAGACGCGCGCGGCCTACCAGGGCGCGGCCGTGCGCGCCGACGTCGCGGCGTTCTTCGACGATCTGCCCGAGCGCATGGCGCGCGCCGACCTGGTGGTGGCGCGCTCCGGCGGAACGGTCGCCGAGATCTGCGTCGCCGGCGTCGCATCGGTGCTCGTGCCCTACCCGTTCGCGGCCGACGACCACCAGATGGCGAACGCCCGCGAGCTCGAGCGCGCGGGCGCGTGCGTGGTCGTGCCCGACGCGGATGCGGGCGAAAAGCTCGGCGCCGAAGTCTCGGCGCTGCTGCGCGATCCCGCGCGGCGCGCGCGCATGGCGGAAGCGGCGCTGCGCCGCGCGCGGCCCGACGCGGCGCGCGACATCTGGCGCCTGTGCACGGAGCTCGTGCGAGGTACACAGAAATGAGACGGCGCGTGCAGCGCGTGCACTTCGTGGGGGTCGGCGGGGTCGGCATGTCGGGGATCGCGGAGATCCTGCACGTGCAGGGTTACTCCGTCTCGGGCTCCGATCTGCGCGAGAGCGCGGCGACGCGGCGCATGCGCGAGCTCGGCATCCGCATCTCGATCGGCCACGACCCCAGCGCCGTCGACGGCGCCGACGTCGTGGTGTTCTCCTCGGCCGTCTCGCGCACGAACCCCGAGCTGCGCGCCGCCGAGCTCGCGTCCATCCCGGTGATTCCGCGCGCCGAGATGCTCGCCGAGCTGATGCGCATGAAGTACGGCGTGGCGATCGGCGGCTCGGCCGGCAAGACCACCACGACGTCGATGACCGCCGAGGTGCTCGCGGCCGGCGGGCTCGATCCGACCACGATCGTCGGCGGGCGCGTGATCAGCCTGGGTGCGAACTCGCATCTGGGCGAAGGCGAAGTGCTGGTCGCGGAAGCGGACGAGAGCGATGGCTCGTTCCTGCGCCTGGTGCCGACGGTCGTCGTGATCACCAACATCGACCGCGACCACCTCGACCACTACGGCAGCTTCGAGGCGCTGCACGCCGCGTTCGTCGAGTTCGCCAACCGCGTGCCTTTCTACGGCGCCGCGGTGCTGTGCATCGACGACCCGCACGTGCAGACCTTGCTGCCGCAAGTGACTCGCCGCTCCTGGACCTACGGGATGTCGCCGCAGGCGGACGTCGCCGCGGAGCGGGTCGAATCGGCCGGGCTCGGCATGCGCTTCGCGGTGCGCGCGCACGGTCAGCCGCTCGGCGCGTTCAGCTTGCGCGTGCCCGGCCGGCACAACGTGCAGAACGCGCTCGCGGCGCTCACCGTCGGGCTGGAGTTCGACGTTCCGGTCGCGCGCATCCAGCAGGCGCTCGGCGCGTTCCGCGGCGTCGAGCGGCGCTTCGAGATCCGCGGGGAGCGCGACGGCATCACCGTGATCGACGACTACTCACACCACCCCGCGAAGGTGCGCGCGGCGCTGGCCGCGGCGCGCGAGGGCCTCGGCCGGCGAATCGTGGTCGCCTATCAGCCGCACCGCTACTCGCGCACGCGCGACGTGTTCGACGAGCTCGCGCGCGCCTTCCACGACGCCGACGTGCTGGTGCTCACCGAGATCTACGCCGCGGGCGAGGACAAGATCCCCGGCATCTCCGCCGAGGCGCTGGCCGAGGCGGTGCGCGCCTGCGGTCACCGCGCGGTGGAGTTCGTGCCGGAGAAGGCGGCGATCGTGCCCAAGCTCCGCGAGCTCTCGCGGCCGGGCGATCTCGTGTTCTTCATGGGCGCGGGCGACATCGGCCGGCTGGCCAACGAATTCCTGGCCGGCGACGGAGGGAGCCCTGGGACTTGACGCACAACTCGCCGCCGAGCTGGAAGCTTCGCTTCCCGGACGCGTCGCCCTCGGCGAATCACTCGCCGACTGGACGTCGCTGCGCGTCGGCGGGCCGGCGGACGCGCTCGTGCGCATCGACACGCGCGCGGAGCTGGAGCGCGTCGCCGCCTGGTGCCGGGCGCGCGCGCTGCCGCTCTTCGTGCTGGGCGGCGGCTTCAACCTGTTGGTGCGCGAGGGCGGCGTGCGCGGCGTGGTCGTGCGGCTCGCCGGCCTTCGCGACGTCCGCCTCGACGCAGACGGCCGGGTGCGCGCAGAGGCGGGGGCGAGTCACTCCGCGGTCACGCGCTTCGCGGCGGACCAGGGACGCGCGGGGCTCGAGTTCGCCGTGGGGATTCCCGGCACGGTGGGGGGCTGGATCGCGATGAACGCAGGAACGCGCGAGCGCGAGATGAAGGACGTGGTGACCTCGGTCGAGCTCTTCGACCCGGCGCAGGGGCGAGTCGTGACTCGCGCGCGCGCGGAGCTGCGCTTCCACTACCGGCGCACCGAGCTGCCGAGCGGCGGCGTGGTCCTGGCCGCCGCGTTCGCGACGAGCGGCGACCAGCCCGACGCCGTGCGCGAGCGGCACAAGCGGCACCTCGCGCAGCGGCGCGCGACTCAGCCGGTCGATCAGCCGTCGTGCGGCTCGGTGTTCGTGAACCCGCCCGGCGACTTCGCCGGCAGGCTGATCGAGGCCGCGGGCCTGAAGGGGACGCGGATCGGCGGCGCGCTGATCTCGCCGCTGCACGCGAACTTCATCGTGAACGCGGGCGGAGCGCGCACGGCGGACGTGCTCGCGCTGATCGAGCTCGCGCGCGCGGCGGTCCGCGAGCGCAGTCACGTCGAGCTCCAGACCGAGGTACACGTCGTGGGAGAAGACGCGTGACCGCGCGGCGGCTCGATGGCGCGACCCTGCCGCGCGGCGTGAAGCGCGTGCTCGCGGTCGTGGCGCTGGCGTTCGCGGCGCTCTGGGCGAAGCACCACGGCTATCTCGAGACGCGCGGCCTGCACGACGTCGCGCGCGCCGAGCCCTTCCACCTGCGCCACGTCGACTTCGTCGGCGTGCGCGCGCTGGACCGCGACGCGCTCTGGCGGCTCGCGGGGGTCGCTCCGAATGCCGCGCTGGTCGACATCGATCCCGAGCGCGCAGCGCGCGCGCTGGGCAAACACCCGCGTGTGTCGCGCGCGCGCTGCCTGCGCATTCCGCCGGATCGCCTGGTGATCTCGATCGCCGAACGGACGCCCGTCGCGCTCGAGCTCGCCAGCGGCCTCGCGCTCGACGCCAGCGGCGCGCGCTTCCCGCTCCTGCCCGGCGAGGCCGAGCGCTTGCCGCGGCTCTCCGGCGAGCCGCGCTTCGCGCTGCCGGTGCTGGCCGCGGCGCGCGAGCTGGGCTTGAACCTCGCCAGCGTCGACGCCACGCGCGCGCCGGAGATCCACGTGCGCACCCTGGGTCGCACCGTGCGTCTCGTGGTCGGAAGCGACGCGCGCGCTTCGTTCGCGGATTGGCGCGCGCTCTCGGACGCGGACGTCGTCGAGAACGTCGGCGCACAGGAAGTCGATCTGCGCTTCAAGAGGAACCCGGTGTTGCGCGATCTGCGCCCACCGGCAGGGGGGGACCATGGCGAAACACGATGAGCTGATCGTAGGACTCGACGTCGGCACCACGAAGATCTGCGCGGTCGTCGCAGAGCCCAGTGGAGACACGATCGAGGTGATCGGGATCGGCACGCACCCGTCGCGCGGGCTGCGCAAGGGCGTGGTGGTCGACATCGAGGCGACCGTCGACTCGATCCGCAAGGCGGTCGACGAGGCCGAGATGATGGCGGGCTGCGAGATCACGTCGGTGTATGCCGGAATCGCCGGCGGACACATCCAGGCGCACAACGAGATCGGCATGATCGCGATCAAGGACCGGGAGGTGCGGCCCAGCGACCTGAAGCGCGTGATCGAGCAGGCGCAGGCGATCGCGATCCCGGCGGATCGCGAAGTCATTCACGTGATCCCGCAGGAGTACGAGCTCGACGGCCAGGACGGGATCAAGCAGCCGGTCGGGATGTCGGGCGTGCGGCTGATCGCGAAGGTGCACATCGTCACGGCGGCGGTGACTTCGGCGCAGAAC
>DATFUE010000563.1:0-3836 GCA_035261165.1 Myxococcota bacterium | reverse complement strand
GTCCTTCGACGCGGTCGTGTCCTTTTACGCCGTCTTCCACTTGCCCCGCGAGGAGCACGAGGCGCTGTTCCGGCGCATCGAGCGCTGGCTCGTCCCCGGCGGTTATCTCGCCGCCACGGTCGGTCGTATCCGCGAGGCCGCTACACCGAGGACGACTTCTTCGGCGTGCGCATGTACTGGAGCAACTGGTCGCGGGAGGACTACCTGCAGATGTTCGCGCGCCTCGGCTTCGAGCTGCTCGAGACGCGCACGATCGGGCACGGCTACGACGCGAGCGAGCCGCGCCGCGCCGAGGCGCATCCGCTCCTGTTCGCGCGCAAGCCGGGGCGGAGTTAGTCGGACTCGCGCCGGCGAAGCTGCAGCAGCAGCACGCCCAGGCCGGCGACGATCAGCACTCCGGTCTCGGCCGCGAACGCCGCCGCGCGCGCTTCGAGATCCTGAATGCCCGCCGCGAGCAGCGCCGTGCCGTGTGTCTGCAGCACGCGCCACAGGACGGCGTCGTCGTCGAGGCCCTCGGCCATGCCCTCGCGTATCGCGCTGCGGATCTCCAGCTCGAGCGGCAGACCGGCGATCTTCTTCGGGTGACAGGAGCACGACGCGAGCAGCTTGTGCTCGATCGAGGCGGCGCGCGCGTCCGCACCGGGCGCGCGCTCGCAGGCGGGCGCGGCCAGGAGCGCGAGCGACAGAGTCAGTGCGCGGACCAAGCGGTTCACGAGAGCGTCTTCCGCAGGTCGTCGAGCATCTCGCTCGCCCTGCCGGTGAGTCCGAGATAGCGGTGCGCGATGCGCCCGTCGGGCGCGATCAGGAAGGTCGCGACCACGTGGTCGAGCGTGCCGTCCGGCTTGCGGATCGTGCCGATGCGGTAGGCGTCGAGCACCGCTTGCACCTGCGCCGAGTCACCGGTGAGGAACGACCAGTTGTCGAGACGCGCCCGGTGCCGCTCCGCGTACTCGCGGAGCCGCCCGGGTGAGTCGTATTCGGGGTCGAGCGTGATCGAGGCGAACTGCGCGCGTGGCGCGAGCTCCGCCGGCACCTGGCGCTGCACCTCGGCAAGGCGCGCCGTCTGGATCGGGCACGGCCCGGGGCAGCGGGTGAACACGAAGTCGACGAACACCGCGCGGCCGCGCCAATCAGACAGCTTCGCCGCGCGGCCGTCCTGATCGACGAGCTCGAACTCCGGCGCGCGCTCGAGCTCTTCGAGCGCGGGCGCCGCGGCGTCGCCGGGCGGGGCGGGCACGACCACGCGCAAGCTCTCGATGCGCAGCAGGGTCGCGCTGCGGCGCAGTCCGAACTCCACGCGCGCGCCGGGCGCGACGCCCTCGAGCAGCTTCGCGTCGGCGACGTCGAAGTTCATCGTCATCGCGGGCATGAAGCCGGGAATCTCGTCGTGCGAGATCGTCACCTGCCGGTTGGGCGCGTCCACGGACTGCACGAAGCCACTCACGTCGTAGGTCTGCTCGCGCTCGAGCCCGCAGGCGGCGAGCACGAACGCGAGCGCGGCGGCCGCGAGCGGGCGGCTCCTCAAGTGACACGCTCGCGGGTCAGCGGCACGACGTTGGTCTCACCGCGGTCCCGCCGCGCGCTCTCGCGGTACCAGCGGAAGAAGTGCGCGGCCAGGTTGATCCAGATCACGAAGCCCGCCGGCACCCACATGATGACTCCGCCGATCTGCTGATCGACCGTTGGCGACATGTCCCAGATGCGCGGCGCGATCGCGTACGCCGGGTACAGCACGCCGGTCGAGAAGGTCAGCATCATCCCCAGGACCTTCATCGGGATCGGCAGCAGCAGCAGGTAGATGAGCTGGAAGACCATCGGCGCGCGCAGCTCGTGCGCGGGCGCCAGGGTCGGCCACCACGCCATGGTCGCAGTCACGATGAACAGCACGTGCTCGAAGATGTGCACGTCGAGATCGACGAGCGTCGCGTTGTAGAGCGGCGGCAGATGCCAGGCGAGCAGCGTTCCATTCCAGGCGAGGAACGCGACCGTCGGGTGACCCAGAAAGCCCGCGACGCGGCGCACCGGCGCGGGCCGCACGAGATAGCGCACCAGCCAGCCCGGCGTGCCGATCAGCAGCAGCGGCGGCGCCAGCAAGGTGATCATCAGGTGCTGGATCATGTGCGCGGAGAAGAGATACGAGTCGGACAGGTCGTGCACCGGACCGGTGAGCGCGACGAACAGCACGACCGCACCGGTCACGAACGAGAGCCACTGCTCGAACGGCACCGGCGGCCCGAGGTCGCGCGCCTCGCGCAGCGGGCCGACCGCGAGCGCGTAGAGCGCGAGCAGCGCGCCGACGCCGAGGGGGATGCTCGGGTGGACGCTCCACTCGCCGAGCGCGGCGTAGCCGGAGGCCCAGATCGCGCCCACGAGCGCAAGTCCGACGACGAGGCTCGGATGGGGGAGGGCGCGGCGCATGGCGCGAGTCTAGAAGCCCAGCACTCGCTCGGAAAGGTACGCGCCCAGCTGGTCGACGGCGATGCGCTCCTGCTGGGTCGTGTCGCGCTCGCGCACGGTGACCTTGTGATCCTCGAGCGAGTCGAAGTCGAACGTCACGCAGAACGGCGTGCCGACCTCGTCCTGGCGGCGGTAGCGCTTGCCGATGCTGCCCGACACGTCGAAATCGAGCGCGAAGCGCCGCCGCAGGTCCGCCGCGAGCTTCTCGGCGGGCTCCGAGAGCTTCTTCGACAGCGGCAAGAGGGCCACCTTGATCGGCGCCAGCCGGGGCGTGAAGCGCAGCACCACGCGTTTCTCGCCGCCGACCTCGTCCTCCGCATACGCGCTCGACAGCAGGGCGAGGAAGGTGCGGTCGACGCCGACGGAAGTCTCGATCACCGTGGGCGTGTAACGCTCTTTGGTGTCGGGGTCGGTGTACGACTGGTCCTTGCCCGAGTGCTCGCTGTGCTGGCGCAGGTCGAAGTCGCCCCGGTGGTGCACGCCCTCGAGCTCGTGCCAGCCGAACGGAAACTCGAACTCGACGTCGTACGCCGCCTTCGCATAGTGCGCGAGCTCGTCGGCGCCGTGCGGCTTCCAGCGCAGCTTCGCCTGGTCGAGGCCGATCGACCGGTGCCAGCCCATGCGCACCTCGCGCCAGCGCTCGAACCAGTCCATCGCCTGATCGGGATGAGTGAAGAACTCGAGCTCCATCTGCTCGAACTCGCGCGAGCGGAAGATGAAGTTGCGCGGCGTGATCTCGTTGCGGAACGCCTTGCCGATCTGCGCGATGCCGAAGGGCGGGCGCATGCGCGCCGAAGTCATCACGCGCTTGAAGTCCAGAAAGATCGACTGACACGTCTCGGCGCGGAGATAGGCGTCGCCGGCCGTGTCGTCGGACGCGCCGATGCGCGTCTTCAACATCAGGTTGAACTGGCGCGGCTCGGTGAGATCGTGCTTGCCGTTCGCGGTCGCCGTGCAGGGATCATCGGGGTCGATCTGTCCGGCGCGAAAGCGGCGCTTGCACGCGCGGCAATCGACCATCGGATCGTGGAAGTTCGCGACGTGACCCGATGCGACCCAGGTCTGCGGGTTCGCGATGATCGACGAGTCGAGACCGACGACGTCGTCGCGGTCGCGAACCATCGTCTGCCACCACGCGTTCTTGATGTTGGCGCGCAGCTCGACGCCGAGCGGACCGTAGTCCCAGAAGCCGGCGATGCCGCCGTAGATCTCGCTGGACGGATAGACGAAGCCGCGGTTCAGACAGAGCGCGACGAGCTTTTCCATCAGGTCCATGGGCCGGCGACTATCCCAATGACGCGTTTCGGTGTCAACCAACGAGGCGGGACAACAGCGCGACGACGGCCGTCTCGACGCGCAGCACGCGCGGTCCGAGACCG
>DATFUE010000562.1:0-8624 GCA_035261165.1 Myxococcota bacterium | reverse complement strand
CGCCTCGCCGCAACAGGGCGGTCAGCTCCGTGAGCGCTCGCTCGGACAATCCCGCCAGCTCTACGGCCGAGACATAGCGCTCCTCTTCGCGGTCCCGGTCGCGGTCGCGCTCGGGCCGCAGCGGCACGGTGAGTGTCTCTCCGCGCAGCTCGGCGACCCCCTCCCGCAGCGCCACCAACCGGGTGTAGAGCGGCACCTGCAGCGCGAGCCCGCGGCGAATGCGCAAAGGGTTCAGCGGCAGGTCGAACTGGCGGCTCGTCTTGTAGTCGCCGACTCGCACCTCTCCGTTCGTCAGCCGCGCGATGCGATCGATCTTGCCCTTCACCGCGAGTGAGTCGGCGCCGATCGAGAGCGTGGCCTCCACGACCCGTTCCGCCTCCAGGCTCTCGACGCCGTGGGCGAGCAATGACTCGAGATCGCGCTCCAGGAAGTCCACGAGCGCGCGCGTGATCGTGGCGCGGAAGGCCGCCCACGCCGTCGGGTGCCGTTCGCGGACCCGCGAGCGCTGGGCGGGCTCGCTGCGGTCCAACGCGAGCGGAACCAGCGCCTTCGCCCGTTCGATCGCCGCGGAAAGCGACGCGCCGCGCGCGAGGGCGCCACTCTCGAGCAGCTCGGAGTAGATCGTGGCGAGCGCGTCGTGGACGAACGTGCCCATCTCGTTCGCCTCGAGCTCGTCGGCGGAGCGCGGGTCGAGGGCCTTCGCGCCCAGGAATCTCGAGAACAGCGCGCGCAGCGGACATTGGCCGAGCTCTTCCAGCTGGCTGGGCGACAGCGGGAGCAGGAGGGTGAGCGCGTCGCCGACCTCGCCGTCGTAGGGGAGTGAGTCGCTCGAGAGCTGGTCGCTGCGGCGCACCAGCTCGAGGCCGGCCCCAAGCATGGCGGCGTCGTCGGCCGGCAAACGCGCCGAGATCGCGGCGAGCTCGCTCGGGCTCGACGTCGCGTCGCGCAGCGCCTCGCCAATGCGCAGGAACCTCGGAGCAGCTGATTCCCAGGCGATCGGGTCCTTCTCGAGGGCATCCGTGCGCGCGGCGACGAAGGGCAGAGCGCGCAGGAGCGCCGAGGGACTCTGCGCGCGACCTGCGGAGTCACTCTCGGAGAAGGACAGCACCACGTGGTCGCGCGCCTGCGAGAGCAACAGACCCAACAGGAAGCGGTCTTCGCCGTCCACGAGGCGGCGCACCGGCACGGGACGCCGGAGCCGGGCCCGCAACGCTGCGCGCGCCGCGTCGGGCAGGAAGGGATCCTCGGCCAGTGGACGCGGCCAGGCGCCGTGCAGCATGCCGATCAGAAACAAGCGGCGACACGGAACGGCCCGCGCCTGGATTGCATCGAGGACGCGGACGCCGCCGCGGTCTTCGGCGAACGGCGTCGCAGTGGGCTCGAGCAGCGCCGCCTCGAACGCGGTGCGGATGCCGTCGCGAGCAATGGGATCGGTCGCGCGGACGGCGGCGCGCACCCGATCGAGACGCTCGATGGCGGCGAGTGAGTGGCGCATGAGCTCCGCGCTCGCGTCGCCGAAGAGCTCGGTGCCGGCGGAGCGCAGGCAGTCCGCGGCCGTCGTGAAATCGCTCGCGCGCGAGACCTCGCGCGCCGCGGAGGCGAGCCGCGAGATGATCCCCGACAGAACGGACTTCTCGGGAGAGGACCTCGCGCCGTTCTCGAGCGCCATGTACCAGTCCGTTTCGCCGCGAACCACGGCTCTCTCGCGGGCGACCCTCTCCGCGAGCGCCGCGACGAGCGCGGGGGCCGCCCCCGAAACGCGCAGCTCGGCCGATTGCGCGACCCGAACGACGGACGCGTGGTCGAGGTCGCGAGTGACGGCGTGCGCGAGGTCGAGCCACGCTCGGCGGGCAGGCCAGGCGACCGCGGGAATCGCGAGCGACGAGGTGAAGGGAATGCCGTATCCGCCGAGTGTCTCCTCGAGCCATGGCGCGTAGGGCTCGAGCGAGCGGGCGACGATTTGGATGTCGCTCGGCTTGACTCCCTTGGCGAGGAGGGCGAGCACTTCGCGCGCCACGGCCTCGAGCTCGACGCGCGGCGAGCGCGCGCGCCGGACTTCGAGGACGCCGGGCGAGATCTCTCCATCGGGCGCGAGCGCGGGCTGGTCGACGACTTCGACGGGCTCCGGCACGAACGACCACGGCCACGCGCCGCGCAGCTCGTCCGCGTACGCGCTCTGGAAGTCCGGCTGGAAGAAGTGGAACGCGCCGGATGGGAGTGCATCGGCGAGCACAGCGAGCAGGTCGCCCACCGAGCCGACCAGCTCCGTGGCGCCGTGCACCTCCACGCGCGCGAAGCCGGCGCGAGCGAGATAGGGCTTCGCGCCGCGCTGCGCGAGGCGGAAGAGGCCGATCCGGTCGAAGATGCCGTCCCGATTGAGTCGTTCCATCGCCCGTTCCAGGTCGGTGTACGTCCGGGCGAGATCCGGGTTCGCGGCGGCGAGCGCATCCGGCGGCACGCCCGCGTCGCGCAGGTCGCGCAGGGTCGCGGCGAGCGCGGCCGCCAGTCCCGGCCGCTCCCGCAGCCGCTCGCCCAGAGCGCCCTTGCCGCGAGCGCACAGGGCGACGAGGGCGGTGAGTCCCGGCGCGTCCAGCAGCGCGCGCACCGGCGTATCCGTCTCCGCCGCGCAGCGCTCGGCGAGGCCGCGGAACGTGACGAACTCGCGCCCGAGCACGGCGCCCTCCGGCGCGGAGTCGAGCGCGCACAGCCGCCGCTCGCGCAGCACGCGCGTCGACGCCGCGATCTCGAGTACGCGCTCTACACCGCCCAACGTCGCCCTAGCGCAGGTCGCGGAAGAAGGCGCGCACGTCCTCGACGAGCGCCTTCGGCTCCTCCAGCGCGGCGAAGTGACCGCCGGACGGGAACACCGTGAAGCGCTTCAGGTTGAACGCGGCCTCGGCCCACTTGCGCGGTGCCTTGTAGAGCTCCTTCGGGAAGATCGCGCCCGCGCTGGGCACGGTGATCTTCTCGTTCGCCGCGCCGAAGCGGCCGGACTTCATGGTCTCGTAGTAGAGCCGCGTCGACGACGTGATCGACTGCGTGACCCAGTAGATCATCACGTTCGTCAGGATCTCGTCCTTCGTGAAACGCGACTCGACGTCGCCGTTGCAGTCACTCCAGGTGCGGAACTTCTCGACGATCCACGCCGCCAGCCCCGCGGGGGAGTCGTTCAAGCCGTAGCCGAGTGACTGCGGCTTCGTGCCCTGGATCTGCTGATAGCCGGTCTCCTTCTTCTGGAAGGTTCCCATCTCGGCGAGCCAGGCCAGCTCCTCCGGAGTCACTCCCTCCGTAGGATTGGCGGCGCCTGCGGGAGGACCGGCCACGATCATGTTCATGTGGATGCCCGCCACGTGCGCCGGGTCGACCCGCCCGATGTGCGCCGTCGCGATCGCGCCCCAGTCGCCGCCCTGCGCGCCGTAGCGCGCGTAGCCGAGCTTCGCCATCAGCGCGGCGTTGGTCTCCGAGACCTCCGCGATGTCGAAGCCCGGCTTCTTCGGCGCCTCGGAGAATCCGTAGCCGGGCATCGACGGACACACGACGTGAAACGCGTCTTCCTTCTTCCCGCCGTGCGCCACCGGATCGGTGAGCGGCCCGATGATCTTGTGGAACTCGAACACCGACCCGGGCCAGCCGTGCGTGATCACCAGCGGGAACGCGTTCGGCTCGCGCGACTTCTGATGGATGAAGTGGATCTCGAGGTCGCGCACCTTCGTCTTCCAGTGATCGAAGCGATTGAGCTGCGACTCGTGCGCTCGCCAGTCGTACTTGTCGCGCCAGTACGCGACCAGCTCGCGCAGATACGAGAGCTCGGTGCCGTAGTCCCATCCGGCGCCCTCGAGCTGATCGGGAAAGCGGGTGCGGGAAAGCCGCTGCTTCAAATCCTCGAGGACGCTGTCGGGCACCTTGATCTCGAAGCGCTGCATGAAGTCTCTCCTTCGGCGCGGCTGTTCCAGCGCGGATGATGCGCCATTCGACCACCGCGCGCGGTGTGCCGCAACTGGCGATTGACAGCGCGCGCGCGGAGTCGTAACAAGGAATTGTCGGTCGAGGCCGAGCCCAAGGAGGCAAGAGGGGCTCGCCCCAAGCGGTCGGATCGCGGACTCGGCGAACGACCGACGTTGCGAGGGGCGAGCGCGCGGGTGCTCCGGCGATTCCGCCGGGGACGTCAATCGAAGCCAGGAGGATCGGGGACGATTCTCCCGACGAGGCAGCGCCAGATGCGGCGCATCATCCGCCGCGGCGATGCGATGTTTCTCGCCGGTGTTCCCCGGTCGCGAGTCCGACTCACTCCTCGAGCTGGAAGTCCCGAGGTCGCAGTCGCCGTCACCCGCAGCCCTCGCACTCTGCTACGGTCCGGGTCGTGAACGCCGACGAGATCCACATCTTCGGGGGATCCGGCAGCCCTCGGCTTACGGCCGCGATCTGCGAGCGCTTGGGCCTCGCGCCCGCCCGCGGCGAGGTGATTCGCTTCTCCGAGGGCAACCTGTTCGTGCGCGTCAAGGAGAACGTGCGGGGTCGCCGCGTCTACGTCGTCCAGTCGACCGTCTTCCCCGCGAACGATCTGTTCATGGAGCTCCTGTTCTGGATCGATGCGCTCAGCCGCGCGAGCGCCGAGTCGGTCACCGTCCTCATGCCGTACTTCAGCTACGCCAAGGGCGACAAGAAGGACGAGCCGCGCGTCTCGATTCGCGCGCGCGTCTGTGCCGATGCCATCGAAGCGGCGGGAGCGGATCGCGTCGTGACTCTCGATCTGCACGCGAGTCAGCTCCAGGGCTTCTTCCGCATCCCCGTCGACGACCTCCACGCGCAGGCCGTGCTCTGCGACGCGATCCGGGAGGAGACTTCGGGAGACCTGGTCGTCGTCTCTCCGGACGCCGGCTTCGCCAAGAGGGCGCGGCGCTTCGCGTCGCAGCTGGGCGCCCCGCTCGCCATCGCCGACAAGGAGCGCAAGAGCCACGACGAGCGCGCCGAGGTGCTCGACATCATCGGCGAGGTGAGAGACCGCACGGCGGTGCTCGTCGACGATTTCACGATCTCCGCTGGAACGCTCGTCCAGGCCGCGGAGCTCTTGATCGCGAAGGGTGCGCGCCGAGTCGTGGCGGCCGTGTCTCATGGCGTGTTCGCCGAGGGCTCGATGAAGCGCATCGACGCGAGCCCGATCGATCGCCTGATCGTCACGGACTCGGTCGAGACGCAGCCGGTCACCCTCTCGCCGCGCGTGAAGGTCGTCTCGGTCGCCCCGCTCTTCGCCGAGGCCATCCGCCGCATCCACAACCGCGAGAGCATCAGCGTGCTGTTTCGGGATTAGCTCCGCGCGGCGATTCGCGCGGAGCGCGAGTTACGAGAGAGAGGGAAGTGACGCCATGCTGACCGCTTCGTGCCACTGCGGCGCCGTGCGGCTCGAGGTCGATGAGGCGCCTCGGACGCTGACGGATTGCAACTGCTCGATCTGCCGTCGCTACGGCACACTCTGGGGGTACTACACGCGAAGATCGGCTCGGGTCGTCTCGCCGGCCGGCGCGATGTCCGCCTACGTCTGGGGGGACAGGAGGCTCGAGTTCTATCACTGCAACACCTGCGGCTGCGTCACCCATTGGGAGAATGTGGAAAAGGGACCGGAGAGCAGGGTCGGATTGAATGCGCGCCTCCTGGAGCCGGATGCCATCGCCTCGGTGAGAGTCAGAAGGCTCGACGGGGCGTCGACTTGGAAGTATCTGGACGAGGACGGCTGAGCGTGGGCTCAGCGGAAGTCGTGAGAGCGCGGGAGTAGGTCGGCCATCGAGTTGCCGTCGAGGCTCTCGAAGCGGCGCGCGCGCACGTGAATGACTCCGTCCTGGTTCTGGACCGGGCCTTCGACGAGCAGGATGCCGGCGGACTGCACCAGCGCGCGGTGGCGCTGGAACATGTCGGGGACGACGATGGCGTTCGAGGTACCGGTCTCGTCCTCGAGCGTCAGGAACAGGAAGCCCTTCGCGGTGCCGGGGCGCTGGCGCACGATCACCGCCCCGGCGATGCGCACCCAGCTTCCGTCGCGCGCGCCCTTGAGCTCGGCGGCGGCGAGCACCCCGCGCGCGCGCAGGCGCTCGCGGAAGTGACTCATCAGGTGCGCGCCGGTGGTGATGCCCGTGCCGCGGTAGTCGGCGACGGTGGTCTCGAAGGGCGTCATCTCGGCGAGCGGCGAGGGCGTGTCGGACGTGGCGCCGGAGAGCAGACCGCCCGAGAGCGCGGCGACCTGCCAGAGCGCTTCGCGCCGCTCGAGGCCGAGGCTCGCGCAGGCGCCGATCGAGGCGAGCCGGTCGAGCTCGTCGCGGTGCAGCTCGCCGCGGTGCGCCAGATCGCCAAGTGACTCGAAGGGCGCCTCGGAGGCGATGCGCTGGCCTGCCTCTTCGCGCAGCCCGTCGACGTAGCGGAGCCCGAGTCGCACGCACTTGTCGTCCGTCACGTGGCAGAGCCAGTCGCTCTCCTGCACGTCGATCGGCAGGACGCGCACGCCGTGGCGGTGCGCGTCCTGCACCAGGGTGGCCGGGCTGTAGAAGCCGAGCGGCCAGTGATTCAGCATGGCGGTGAGGAAGCACGCGGGGTGGTGCGCGCGGATGAAGGCCGAGGCGTAGGCCAAGAGCGCGAAGCTCGCGGCGTGACTCTCGGGGAAGCCGTAGAGCGCGAACGAGCCGATCTGCTTCACGACTTCTTCCTGCGCGTCCGGCGCGACACCTTTCTGTGTCATGCCCGCGCGCAGCCGGCGCACGATCTCGCCCATGCGCTCGACCGAGCGCTTGAAGCCCATGGCGCGGCGCAGCTCCTCGGCCTCGCCGCCGCTGAAGTCGGCGATCGTCATGGCCATGCGCAGCAGCTGCTCCTGGAACAGCGGCACGCCGAGCGTGCGCTTCAAGATGGGCTCGAGGTCGGGGTGGGCGTACGTCACCTTCTCGCGGCCCGCGCGGCGCTTGAGATACGGCTGCACCATCTCGCCGGTGATCGGGCCCGGGCGGATGATCGCGACCTCGACGACCAGATCGTAGAACGAGGTCGGCTTCATGCGCGGCAGGGTCGCCATCTGCGCGCGGCTCTCGACCTGGAACACGCCGGTGGTGTCGCCGGCCTGCAGCATGGCGTAGGTCGTCGGGTCGTCCGGGGGGATGCGCGCGAGCGCGACGTCGGCGCCGTCGTGCACGCGCACCAGCGGGATCACGTCCTCGAGCACCGCCATCATGCCGAGGCCGAGCAAGTCGATCTTGATGATGCCGAGGTCGGCGCAGTCGTCCTTGTCCCACTGAATCACTGCGCGGCCGGGCATGCGCGCGGGCTCGAGCGGCACGACTTCGTCGAGCCGGCCCTTCGCGATCACCATGCCGCCGGAGTGTTGCCCGAGGTGGCGCGGCAGGTTCTGCGCCTCGTGCACCAGCCGCACGAGATGGCGGACGCGCGGCGCGTCGGGATGCACGCCCGCGGCGCGCAGCTGGCGCTCGAGCAAGTCGTGCTCGTCGGTGAACTCGTGGCGCGAGACGAGCGAAGCCAATCGGTCGATCTGCTCGGCAGCGAGCCCGAGCACCTTGCCCATCTCGCGCACTGCACTTTTGGCGCGGTAGGTGATGACGTTCGCGGTCATGCCCGCGCCGTGCGCGCCGTAGCGCTGGTAGACGTACTGCAGGATCTCCTCGCGCCGCTCGCCCGAGGGCAGATCCACGTCGATGTCGGGCCACTCACCGCGCTCCTCGGAGAGGAAGCGCTCGAAGAGCAGCTCGTAGCGCACCGGATCGACGGCAGTGATGCCGAGCGCGTAACACACGATGGAGTTGGCCGCGGAGCCGCGCCCCTGACACAGGATCCCGCGCGCCCGGCACTCGCGCACGAGATCCCAGACGATCAGGAAATACCCCTCGAGTTGGAGCCGGCCGATGATGCCGAGCTCGTGCTCGAGCTGCGTGCGCGCTTTCGGGGGAACCATGCCCGCGTAGCGCTCGCGCGCGCCCTCGAACGCGAGCCGGCGGAGCAGGGCGGGGAGTGACTCGCCGTCGGTCGGGAAGTCCGGGAATGCGTAACCCAGGTCTTCGAGTCGGAACTCACAGCGCTCGGCGACTTCGAGGGTGTTCGCGAGCGCGTGCGGCAGATCGGCGAAGCGCTTCGCGGTGTCGGCCGCAGAGTGGAGGTGGCGCTCGGCGTTGGGCAGGAGCAATCGCCCCGCGTCGTCGAGCCGCGCGCCGTGGGCGAGGCAGGTGAAGGCATCGAGCAGTCGCTTGCCTTTCGCATGCGAGTGTCTCACGTCGCCGGTCGCGAGCGGAGCGATGTCAGTGGCCAGTAACTTGCGATTCGCGCGTTCTTCGTCCGGGTCGCGGTGGCGCCAGACCTCGCCGAAGGCGTCGCCCGCGAAGATGTCCCGGACAGGAGTCACGAGCCCGGGCTCGCGCACCAGCGCGACCAGGCCGTTCGAGAATTCCCGTAGCTCCTCCCAGGTGACTCGACAGTGCGGCTTCTCGACGCGCGCATGGCCGAGCGTGAGCAAGCGACACAGGTTCTTGTAGCCCGCGCGGTCCTTCACGAGCAGAGTGACTCTCCCCCCGTCGGGTGGAGCGTCGGATTTCCGCTTTCGTCGTCCCTCGCCCAGCAGATGAACGCGCGCGCCGCTG
>DATFUE010000561.1:0-6233 GCA_035261165.1 Myxococcota bacterium | reverse complement strand
CTCGGCTTCGGGCGCTACGCCATGCGCGCGGCGCGGCTGCTGCTCGAACGGCTCGAGGGCGCTCCACCCAACGCGTGAAGCACTTTCGCGATTGACATGCGCGTCCCAGGCGAGTAACCCGAGGATGCGACCGCGCGAGAGGAGCCCCCCGATGGCGCGCTATTCGTACGACCGACTGACGGCGCTCGACAACTCGTTCCTGCTGCTCGAGAAGCCGAACGCCTACATGCACGTTGCCGCGGCGCAGATCTTCAAGACCGGGCCGCTGCGCACGGAGGGCGGCGGGGTCGACGCCGCGAGGATCCGCAAGCTCGTCGCCGCGCTCCTGCACCGCATTCCGCGCTACCGCCAGAAGCTCGCTTGGATCCCGTTCGAGTCGCACCCCGTCTGGGTCGACGACGAGAACTTCAACCTCGACTACCACCTGCGCCACACCGCGCTGCCCCGCCCCGGCAGCGAGGAACAGCTGAAGCGCCTGTGCGCGCGCATCATGCAGCAGCACCTCGATCGCGATCGGCCGCTGTGGGAGATGTGGGTCATCGAGGGCCTCGAGGACGATCGCTTCGCGATCATCTCGAAGACGCACCACTGCATGATCGACGGGATCTCCGGGGTCGACATCATGCGCGTCCTGATGTCCCCCGAGCCCGACGCGGAGCTGCCCGAGGAGCCGAGCTGGGTGCCGCGCCCCGCGCCGTCGTGGTTCGAGTTACTGCGCCACGAGCTGATGCGCCGCGCCTGGCTGCCGTTCGAAGTCGCGCGCGGCGCGGTGAGCGTGATGCGCGCCGCCGAAGACGTGCGCTTCGAACTGATGACTCGCATCCGCGCGATTTCGGAGACGCTCGGCGGCAGCTTGCGACTGCCGTCGGAGACGCCGCTGAACCGCGAGATCGGCCCGCACCGGCGCTTCGACTGGCTCGTATCCGACCTCGGCGAGCTGAAGCAGATGCGCAGGTCACTCGGCGGCTCGCTGAATGACCTCGTGCTCACCGTCGTGACGGGCGCGGTGCGCTCGTTCCTGCGCGCGCGACACGTGAATCCGGATCGGCTCGACTTCCGGGTGATGGCGCCCGTGAGCGTGCGCTCGGACGACCAGCGCGGGGCGCTGGGCAATCGCGTCTCCGCGTGGATCGTGCCGCTGCCCATCGACGAGCCGGACCCGCGCGCGCAGCTCGCGCGCATCATCGAGAAGACCACCCGGCTCAAGGTCTCGAACAGCGCCGTCGGCGCCGAGGCGTTGACGCAGGCCGCGGAGTACACGCCGTCGACCCTGCTCGCGCTGGGCGCGCGCAACATCGCGCGGCTGCTGCCGTTCAATCTGGTGGTGACCAACGTGCCCGGCCCGCAGGTGCCGATGTTCATGCTCGGCGCGGAGATGACCGAGGTCTATCCGCACGTGCCGCTCACCGATCGGCTCGGCCTCGGCATCGCGCTGATGAGTTACAACGGCAAGCTCTGCTGGGGCTTCAACGGCGACTACGATCTCCTGCCCGACCTGCGCGAGTTCGTCGGCGCGATCGAGAGCTCGTTCCGCGCCCTGCAGCAGATCGCCGGCACGCGGCCGGCGGCGCTGGGCGCGAACGGCCACGATTCGGCCGAGTCACAACCGGGCTGAGTCACTTCTTCGCGGTGACGGCGAAGGTCTCGCTGCGCGAGAACCTCACGCTCGGGCTCCTGAATTCGAGCTCGAGCGCGTAGAGGCCATCCGACGCACTCGGCGGCACGGTGACGAACACGTCGATCTTCCAGCGCCCGGGCCGCAGGTCGAAGGCGGGATCGGGCGCGCGCAAGATCGGCTGCCCGCGGAACACGACGCGCGTCTCGAGCCTGCCGGTTACGACGTCCGTCGCGCCCTCCGTGCACAGCGCGTAGACCACGCGGTAGCCGAGCTCCTTGCCCGCGCCGAGCTGCTTGGGCCAGACCTCGAGTGTTTCGAGCTTGAACCAGGGGAGCTTCTGGCTCGCGCACTTGAACTCGGCGGCCACCTTCTCCGGGAAGTCCACGAGGCGCACCCCCGGCTTGCGGAAGGGCCGTTCGATTGCGGGCGGGAGATACGCACACGATAGGCAGCCGAGCGCGAGGGCGAGCGCCAGCCTGCCTAGTCCCTGCGAATGACCCAACCGTTCCCCCCGCGCTTCGCCGCTTTGCGCGCGCCGTTCGGCGCCGGCGGGGTCGATCCTAGCTTGCGCGCGCGCGTGCTCGCCACCACCGGCTCCGCCTTCGCCAGCGGCGCGGCGACGGCGACCGCGGGCGCGCCGGGAGGCACCCCGTTCGAGCGCACCAGCTTCGCGCCCAGCAAGAGCGCCGCGAGCGCGAGCGCGCCGATCGGCAGCGCCACGCCGAAGCGGCGCGCGAGCGAGATGCGTGGCGGCCGCGCGGCGACTTCGCGCTCCGGCGGCGTCGCGACCGGAAGGTCGACACGCTGCGGTGTAGCGAGGAAGCGCGTGTCGAGCGCGCTCGGATCCGGCGAGCGCACGGCCCCGTCGCTCGCGGGCGCGGCCGCCTGCAGCGCCTCGCGCAGCGCGTGAACGCTGGGGAAGCGGTCGGCCGGGTCCTTCTCGAGCGCGCGCAGGATCACGCTCTCGAGCTCCGCCGAGATTCCCGGCGCGAGCATGCGCGGCGCGAGCGGCGGCTGCTCGACGTGGGCGCGGCACAGCTCGTACTCGTTCTCCGAGTCGAAGGGCACCGTGCCCGTCAGCATCTCGTAGGCGAGCACACCGACCGCGTACACGTCGGAGCGCGCATCGCTCTCCAGGCCGCGCACCTGCTCGGGCGACATGTACTGCGCCGTTCCGATCATGTGACCGTCGCGCGTCTGGCGCACCGTGCCGAGACAGCGCGCGACGCCGAAGTCCATGACCTTCACGCAGCCGTTGCCCGAGAGCATCAAGTTGGACGGCTTGATGTCGCGGTGAATCACGCCGGCGGCGTGCGCGTGGCCAATGCCTTCGAGCGCCTGGAGCAGGAGCGGCAGCGCGCGCTCGGGCGGGAGCGCTCCAGCGGCGAGCAGCTGGCCGAAGGTGCGGCCCTCGACGTACTCCATCACCATCGCCAGCGAGTCGCCCTCGCGCAGCATGCAGTAGAGCACCGCGATGTTGGGATGGATGAGCTGTCCGAGCGTGCGCGCCTCCGCGTGGAAGCGCTGCACCACCTCGGCGCAGTCGGCGAGGCCGGGGCGCAGGAACTTCAAGGCCACGTTGCGGCCGAGCAGATGGTCGACGGCGCGGTAGACGTCGCCGACGCCGCCTGAACCGATCTTGTCGGTGATTTCGTAGCTGCCCAACGTGACGCCGATCATGTCGAGTGCGGTATCGGAACGGCGAGCGTGGCGCTTGATTCCGAAGCCGTGCGCAAGTGGCGCGGAAACGCGCGAGTCAGTGCGGCCATGCGGCGACGGCTGCGTCCGGCTTGCGCATGGATGTAGGATGCGGCTCGAATGGAGGGCGGATGACGGTCGCAGACGGCGGCTTCTGGCGGCGCTGCAGCAGCTGCAAGCGCGAGATCGCATTCCAGGCGACCTATTGGGTCTGCAATGTCTCGACGTGCAACCGCAAGCGCACCGGCCTCGTGTTCTGCACGACGTCGTGCTGGGACGCGCACCTGCCGACGATGAACCACCGCGAGGCCTGGGCCGAGGAGCGCCGTGCGCCGACGCGCGAGGCGTTCCGGCGCGAGCAGGCGGCGGAAGCCAGTGCCGCGAGCACCCGCGGCAGCGCTTCCAGCGCGCACTCAGGCGCGGCTCCGGCTCCGCGCCCACCCGCACCCGCGCCGCGACCGCAGCCCGCGCCGGCGGCGCCCGCGGAGGTTCTCGTCGTGGTCTCGAAGCTCAAGGCCTACGTGCGCGAGACGTCCGGCATGAGCACCTCCGACGCGGTCGCCGAGCTGCTCTCGGATCGCCTGCGGCGGATGTGTGACCAGGCGATCCGGAACGCACAGCGCGAGGGGCGAATAACGGTGATGGACCGGGACTTCTAGCCCGCGCCGCCAAACTGTGGCATGGAGTGAGCGCGGTATAACGACCCTGTCACGGCCGGTTCACGCGCGCGAGGGAGATTGTCAACGCATATGCGCCGCTGGCTCGACTACCTCCGCGGCCGACGTGCGCTCGCCGCGCTGGCGGTGTGCGTTCTCGTGGCCGCGGCGGCCCCAACGGGGATCCTGCACCTCTCGCATCTGCCGGGAGTCTGGAGCTTGCCTGCGCGCTGGACCGAGGCGCGTCCGGGTTGGCTCTACCGCAGCGGGCAGATTCCCGCGGCGGACGTCGCCGACGTGCTCCGCGAGATGCGCATCGACGTCGTCCTCGACCTGACCGACGAGGAACCCGACCCGGTGCGCGACGCCGAGCAGGCCGCCGCCGAGAAGCTCGGCGTCCGGTATCTGCATCTGCCCGTCGTCCAGCCGCGCTCCCTCGTGATCGCGAACCTCGCGCGCGCGGTCGCGGAGATCGAGCGCGGGCGCAAGCGCGGCGATCGCGTGTTGGTGCACTGCACGTACGGTCACCGCCGCTCCGCGGTGGCGCTCGCGCTCTACGCGCGACTCATCGAGCACGAGCCGCCGCACGTCGCCTTCGCAGAATTCTCGCGCTACGCGGACGCGGACTCGACCTGGAGTCGCGACGCGCAGCGCTTCGTCGATGCCAACATCGACGAAGTGCGCGCTCAGGTGGCCGCGGACCTCGCGCTGCCCGCTCCCGAGAGCCACTGAACGCCGCCGCGCTTGACGCGTTCGTGTCTCGCGGCGGATGATCGCCGCATGCCAAACGTGCGAGCGAACGGGATCCAGATCGAGTACGACAGCTTCGGGGCGCGCGGCGGCGAGCCCATCCTCCTGGTGATGGGGCTCGGCGGGCAGATGCTCCTCTGGGACGAGGAGTTCTGTCAGCGGCTCGCGGACCGCGGTCACTGGGTCGTGCGCTACGACAACCGCGACGTCGGCCTATCGACTCACTTCGACGCGCACGGCGAGCCGAACCTGCCGCAGCTGATGCTCGACGCGCAGTCGGGAAAGACGCCGTCCGCCGCCTACTCACTCGACGACATGGCCGATGACGCCATCGGCCTGTGCGACGCGCTGGCGCTGCCGCGCGTGCACGTCGTGGGCGCTTCGATGGGCGGGATGATCGCGCAGACGATCGCCTATCGGCACCCGGCGCGGGTCGCCAGCCTGGTCTCGATCATGTCCTCGACCGGCTCGCCGAGCTTGCCGCCCGCGAAGCCAGAATTACTCGCGCGCCTCGCCGGCCCCCCGCCCGTCGGCCGCGACGCGGCGATCGAGGCGTCCGTCGAGACCTGGCGGCTGATCAGCGGATCCGGCTATCCGTTCGACGAAGCCGCCGTGCGCGAGCGCACGGCGCTCTTGTACGACCGCGCGAATCACCCGCAGGGGCAAGCGCGCCAGCTCGCGGCGATCATCGCTCACGGCGATCGCAGCCCGCGCCTGGCTGGGGTGCGCGCGCCGACGCTCGTGATTCACGGCAGCGACGATCCGCTGGTGCCGGTCGAGGGCGGCAAGCATACGCACGCCTCGATCGCCGGCTCGGAGCTTCTCTTGATCCCGGGAATGGGCCACGACATGCCGCGCAGCCTGTTCGGCAAGCTCGTCGAGGCGATCTCGACGCACGTCAAGAAGTCACCGAGCGCGAAGTCTCACTGACTGGCCGAGCGTAGAGCCGTGTGGCTCGCCGCCCGCGCCTCGCCGGCGCCTCCTCACCCGGCGGGTACGCCTGAGGTTCGTCGGCATCCGGCGAGCGCACGGGCTGCATTTTTCGGATCCCGTGGCGCCGCCCGGACGGTGTCCGTCGCCGCTTCGTGGGTCCCCCCGAGTACGGGACCCCCCTCAGCCGGCTCCGGCCCCCGCCGGGCTCCAGCGCGTTGGGTGAGTTAGTGAGTGAGGGAGCTTGGTCACTCCGAGTCTTCTCGACCCCTGCGACGAACAACGCGACGGCCGAGCGAGGGCCGTCCCGAGCGAGGCCCGCAAGCGCCGCAGGCGCGCGCAGTGAGCCGCAGGCGAACGAAGTCAATCAGACCCGGGCGAGCGTAGTCAATAAGACACCAGCTCGAGCAGCGCGGCGCCGTACTTCGCGGCGAGCGCTGGGCCGATGCCTTTTACGGCGAGCAGCTCGCGCTCGTTGCGCGGTCGGCTCGTCGCGATCCCCGCGAGCGCGGCGTTCGTCATGATGCGGAACGCGGGGACGCGCCGGCGCTTGGCCTCGGCGTTGCGCCAGCGCTGCAGCG